>JBLRXC010000011.1:0-43084 GCA_047920975.1 Bacteroidales bacterium
GAAGCGATGCGTATTGCCAACATGGTTTACCTTCTGGCGCCTTTTCACGGAAGTGGCCGCCGGGAAATTGTCCGTCGTCCCAAAAGCTATTGTTTTGATACCGGCCTGGTATGTTTTGCCAAAGGCTGGAATGATATCAGGCAGGATGACAGGGGACTGCTTTGGGAACATTTGGCGCTGGATATGTTGCGCTCGTATGTTCCGGACAACAGACTCTTTTACTGGCGCGATAAATCAGACCGTGAAATTGATTTCGTGATCAAACGTCCGGGGAATGAGGTTGATATTATCGAATGTAAAATAAACCCTGATCATCTGTCGCTGAAACCGATATCGGTTTTCAGGGAAATCTATCCGCATGGAAACAATTACTGTTACACTCCATTTACTGGCAGTCCCTATGTTCTGGAAAAGAATGGCTTGAAAATTAAATATATCGGCGCTTTGGATCAGATGTAAGCAGAAATTATGCGGGTTATAGATTATTGATCCGGATTCATTATTGATTTTGCTGAAAAGCAATGCCATAATCCCTTTTATTGTTAAAGATTATGCCGGGCCTGTGTATTTCTGCAACCGGGTAACCGAAACGGCAAGACTCATCAATGCTATTGAAAATCAAATAAATACAACACTTTCTTCAATTTGTAAAATGGGCAAAACCGGATTGACCCATCATGTACGTAAACGGGAATGCGCAGATCCGGAGAACAACCCTGTTTCAATTGCTCTGCTTCAGGCGGGACGCTTGAAGGGATCTCCAATGATCTCAGCGGCCTCTTTTAAAACTTTATCTATCCGGTTTTGCGGGATACCAGCTTTCAGAAGCGCCTCCCGGTTCAGTTGCCGGCAGATGACAATGTCATGTGCCAGCAGATTTTCTTTCTCATTTTTTTTCAATGAGTCAAGCACCGTAACCGGATAAAATCCTGAAATATCAATCCGGTCTTTCAGGCTGCCCTGTTCTGGATAGTCCCAGGAGATGAGGTGGAGTCCGGCGCATTTCCCAAACTGCATGGCATCATCCGTGAAGCGGGTATTGGTGACGATCCAGCCCTGATGAAACTGATTGGCGTTCCCGGGTTGTTTCTTCCATTGTTTTTCAACATCCCAAAACCTCGATTGGATATAGAGCGACACCTTGACATCACTTTTTTTCCCGGGATCGCTGTGGAACTTGCATTCAATCATGTATTTGCGGTTGTCTCTGCAAGCGATCACATCCACTTCGTGTTGAACACAATGACCCTGCACAATCTTTCCGACCTCCACTTCATAGCCCTGGTATCTAAGCAGCTCGGCTACAAACCTTTCAAAAGGATAACCGGTAGGCCCAAGTTCAAAAATGGCCTTTTTTAGCCTGTATTTGCCGGCAGCTTTCTGTGATTTTTTTCTGAGCATGGCATAGGCCATCTGGTAGACTTTCCGGGTGGACATACCTTCGGTGATCCGTCTTAAAACCATGGCAGCTATCTGCCGTATATCCTCCACTCCGGCTCCCGCCTGCTCGAGCGATGCAACCAGCTTTTCTTTTTCAAAAGGAACCTTGTCTCCGGAACGTTTGGTAATCAATACTTTTTGATCGCTCATGAGGTGTATTTTTGTAACCCATCAAAATTAAACCAATTCTTTCAATAACTTTGCCGGACAAACATAGTTTATGTGCGGAAGATTCTCCATAGCGGCACCTGTTGGTCCGATTGAAAACCGTTTTGATGTTGAAATCGGTTTTAACTATACACCCCGTTTTAACTGTGCTCCGACCCAGAACATCCCTGTTATTTCGAATCAGGAGCCTGATGTGTTGAGCTTTTACCGGTGGGGACTGATCCCGGTATGGGCTAAGGATAAAAAAATTGGCAACAGTCTGATCAATGCCAGAGCTGAGACAATAACTGAAAAACCTGCTTTTAAGAACTCTTTTCGCCGGAAGCGGTGTCTTGTGCCCGCCGACGGGTTTTATGAATGGAAAAGAACAGCAGCAAAACAAAAAACCCCATACCGGATCGTGATGAAAGATGAGGGCCTCTTTGCCATGGCGGGGATCTGGGATCGCTGGAAAGATGAAGGAGGTGAGATCATCCATTCCTTTTCTATCATTACGACCACACCCAATGAGCTGATGCGTGCCATTCATGACCGGATGCCTGTGATCCTGGAAAGGAAAGACGAGAAAACATGGTTACAGGAAGATGATCAGGATGTTCTGATCGGATTGCTGCGTCCATTCCCCCATGAGTTGATGAAAGCCTATCCTGTTTCTACACTGGTCAACTCACCGGCCAACGACGTTCCGGAGGTCATGGCCCCGGTAGAGTTCAAAAAGATTACTAACTAATTATCTCTGTGTTGCCTTTGTTTACGGTTTAGGATAAATATTTTTTGCAATGTAGATTTTTCATACCACCAGCAAATTACACCCCCTGATATCGCTTGCATCAAAACGCCCCAGTACTTCAAAGCTACCGTCGCTGTATGATTTGCCCAGGTCTTCGGTGGCGATGAATGAGCAGGAATAAATGTTGGCCAGGTCGATCACGTTGATTCCTCCGGTATTATTGTAATCAACCAGGGTGAGGGGATCGTTTGTATCCCGGATCAGAACTTTCATCCAGGGAGGTGTTCTGAACCGGCCTTCTCCCTTGGAATAAGCCTGTGACAGCAGTTCCGTCATCCCATACTCCGAATGGATGGACGTTACGCCGAATCCCTGCATCAGGATTTTGTGAAGCTCTTCGCGTACCATCTCCTTCCTCCTACCTTTCATGCCTCCGGTTTCCATTACCATCAGTTCGGGGTTCCGGATCTCATGGGTTTCAATAAGATCAAGCAGCGCAAAGGAGACACCCAGTAAAATAGTTTTTTGCTCATTGCTGTTCAGCATCAAGGAAAGGTCTTTTGAATCCGGATTATAAAATCCGCTTTCAGGGAACCTGCTTTTCCTGATGAGCTGTTCAGCCATATAAATGAGGGATGATCCCGGGCGTTCGCGGTAGGAGGGGAGCAGCGCCAGGATCCTGAACTGTTCAGGATTGCCGTAAAACAACCGGAATGAATTCAGGAAACTTGCTTCATAAAGACTCAGTTCGGCAACAAAATGGCGGCTTGTCTGTGAGCCGGTAGTGCCACTACTCATGAAGATCATTTCCGGATCATGATTTGCGCAATAGACCCTGTGATGTTTAAAAAATCCGATGGGAAGAAACGGGATTTTTGAATAGTGATCAATGATGCCGGGGTCAATCCCCAGCGAATCAATGTAAATTTTGTAAACAGGGTTAGCTTTGGCCTGGAAATGAAATATCTTAAGTGACAGATCGTTAAAATTTCTGACTGATCTGATGGTAAAAATCGCGCTATGAATTTTTTCCCTGTTCATTTACACAAGCATTGCCGTAAAATTAGATCGAAAAAGATAAAGATCATGAGAAAATATTAATTTTACCTCCGGAGATAAATGTTAAAATGAGATACTCAGCGCTTTGGCCGGTTGTTTTTTCGATCCTGTTTTTTGTAATATTTGCCTGCAAAAAGCAGGAAACATACCCTGTTATTCCGGAGATCGCATTTGAGGAGTTCGTTCTTTTGTACAATCCCGCCACCGGGATCATTGAGCGTGGTGTGCTCAAAATTTCATTCAAAGACGGTGATGGTGATATTGGCCTGAAACCAAACGAAACAGAGCCGCCATACGATTACAATCTTTTCCTTAAATACTTTGAAATTCAACTCGGTGATACCAACCATGTGGTGATTATTGACCCCATTTCAGGAGATACAGCCAACTTTAATGCGCGAATTCCTGTCTTAACACCCGATGGTTCGGCAAAAGCGATCAAAGGGACCATAGAGGATACAATCTTTGTTTACAACCCCTTGTCGGCTTTTGACACCATTATGTTTGAGGTCTACCTGGTTGACAGGGCGCTGAATAAAAGCAATGTGATCAAAACACCTCTGATTAAAAGAAAATAAATTAAACAAAACCGGTATGGTGAATTTTCTGCTTCGCACTATTAAAAAACTAACCTGACTACATGACCGAATTTAAGATTTATGCCAGGGGGAAATTCATCCGGGGAGTATCGAAGCTCGACATCATCAATCCCTATACGGGAAAATCATTTGCTTATACATGGCTGGCTTCACAGGATCAACTCGAGTTCGCTATCCAAAGCGCAATGGATGTTACAGAGGAGATGAAGACCCTGCCTGTTTACAAAAAGTTCGGGATATTAAAGCAGATCGCTCAGAAATTAGATACAGCAAAGAAGGATTTCGCTGAGCACTTATCCAAAGAGTCAGGAAAGCCGTTCAGGTATGCAATGGCTGAAGTAGAGCGCGCCATTCAGACTTTTACCATTGCTGCAGAGGAGTCAAAACGGTTGCCAAAAGAATACATGAGTCTGGACTGGACACCTGCCGGAGAGAAGAAGGAGGGCTTTGTAAAATATTTTCCGGTGGGATTGGTAGCCGGGATTTCCCCTTTTAACTTCCCGTTAAATCTGGCAGCACATAAAATTGCCCCTGCCATTGCTGCCGGTTGTCCCATCATACTGAAGCCCTCTTCCCTGACACCGATTTCACCCCTGAAGCTTGCAGAGATCATTGATTCAACTGATTTGCCCAAAGGGGCTGTTTCTGTGCTGCCAATGGACCGGCAAACAGGTAATCATCTGGTCACGGATGAGAGGTTTAAACTCCTTTCTTTTACAGGTTCACCGGAGGTGGGATGGAAAATGAAAAATGATGCCGGGAAAAAGAAAGTATTGCTTGAATTGGGCGGAAATGCGGGAGTAATTGTCACACCTACAGCCAACATGGAGGTGGCGGTGAAAAAATGCCTGCTGGGCGGTTTTTCCTATTCAGGGCAGGTTTGCATACATGCCCAGAGGATCTATGTTCACCGGGATATCTTCAAAATTTTTGTTGATGGTTTTGTGCAAGGTGCAACCTGTTTAAAAGCAGGCGACCCGTTGGATCCTGAAACTGAAATTTCATCCATGATTGATGAGGAAAATGCCATCCGGGTTGAGCAGTGGGTGATGGAGGCCCTGGCAGGAGGTGCTCAATTGATTTGCGGGGGTGAACGCAAAGGAAGTTTTTTCCCCCCAACAGTTCTAACCGGAACTGACCCTTCCATGAAAGTTTGTTACAGAGAGATCTTTGGACCTGTGGTGGTAGTTGAACCTTATACAGATTTTGAAGAGGCGGTTGACCATATCAACAACAGCCGGTATGGATTACAGGCAGGGGTATTCACGAATCTGATAGAAGAGATGAATGTTGCATTTGATCAACTGGAGGTAGGTGGTGTGATGATCAATGAGGTGCCTGCTTTCAGGGTAGATCAGATGCCCTACGGTGGAATTAAAGATTCAGGCCTGGGCCGGGAGGGGGTAAAATATGCAATAATGGAAATGATGGAACCAAAGTTAATGGTAAAATAGTTGATAAAATACACTACTTGATTAATAAAGATAAAATTGTAATTTCGGCATGTGAAAATGGTTACAGATCTGCGCTGAATGTTTCCCCTAATCGCTGATAACATTTGAAGAAAGTAATTCAATATATTATAAATTTAAAATTTCATCACATGAAAAATTGTACACAAATCTGGCATTGGATGCTGGCACTTGCGTTCTCCTTATCCATGCTTGTACTGCCTGCCCAAAACCCTGTGAGTCAGGCAGAAGACTACCCTACACAGGAACAGCTCAATGGAGTGGACCTGAAAAGAGAAGCTGAAAGGTTGTTTCTCCTCCAACAACATCAGGAAGCTCTCGAAAATGAGGCTCTCCTGTTGCAGAAATTGAATGAGGATGAAAATCAGGAGACTGATGTAATTGTGCTGCCGGAAGAATTTCAAACCATAAATGAATTTGTCAATGAAAAGGAAGAGATGCCTGAAAGTATAATAACAATGCTTGGCGGGCAGCCCGAAGTGCTTGTAAAGGCAGGCATTTCAGCCGAGACTATCGAAACAGGTAAATTTTCCCAGGAAGATATTAACCAGTTCATGGAAGTCCTCCAAGACGGGGATGGTGAAATTGAATACAGCGAAGAAATGATTGCTGCAATAAAAGAACTGATGACCATGCAGTTACCTAATTCCATGGTAATTCAGGATGTCACCTTTAATCCTGAATCCATCTTTAATGGCGATAAGTCCGTCATGGTGACCCTGGGAACCGGAACGTCAGTAAATACGCCGACAGGTGTTCCAACACCCTACGGTACATATTATAAAAATTTCAGGCAGCAATACCTGATACTGGCCTCAGAACTGACTGCACTTGGAGTCACCGCTGACGTTATGTCATCACTGGCATTCAATGTTCAGGCGGTGAATAATTGTGTTTCCATGCCCAATTTTACAATTAAGATCAAGCATACAACGGAGAATGTACTCACAACGACTTTCGACAATGGAACCTATACCACGGTTTGGACAGATCCCAATTTTCTTCCGGTGACGGGTTGGAATACACACTATTTCTCCACTCCATTCAGTTGGGATGGAATTCAGAATATCCTTATTGATATCTGCAGCGACATCATTCCGGGCGATTACACCCAGAATGCTTCGGTTTACTACACAGAGACCACCGGTATAAATACCTGTCTCCGTTACCAAAGCGATGTAACCATTGCTTGTGGGACTACCCTGACAGGGACCCTTTCGGCATACCGTGCCAACATGCAGATGATCTTTGGCTCCATTTCCTGTCTGCCTCCGGGACAGTTGACAGTCACCAATACAACCACCTCATCTGCTGACCTTGGCTGGACACCTATCGGCACAGAAACTATGTGGAATATAAAATATGGTGTCCCGGGTTTTGATCCTGCAACAGAAGGAACGCTCATATCCGGCGTAACAACAAATCCTTATACGCTAACCGGATTGAATATGCTCACGCAATACGATTTTTATGTGCAGGCCGATTGTGGCGGCGGCGATGTCAGTGTGTGGTCCGGGCCCAAATGGTTCCAGACAACCTCCAATCCTCTGTCGGGCAATTATACCATCAACAGCACCTTGCCAACTGGTGGAACCAATTTCATCAGTTTCGCTGATTTTGCTTCGGCGGCCTCTTCAGGCGGTCTGTCCGGTGCTGTGATCGTTGATGTGGTAACCGGCACAGGACCCTACAACGAACAGGTGATCCTGGGTGAAATTCCCAACAGCAGTCCAACCAACACACTCACAATCAACGGAAACGGTGAAACACTGGAGTACCTTTCAACCAATACCAGTGAACGGGCGACCCTGAAAATGAATGGAACCGATTACATGACCATCAACGATCTTGTGATTGTAGCACTTGGCTCGCAAACAACACCTGCCGAGTATGGTTTTGCGGTTCATCTGATGAACGGAGCTGATAACAATATTTTTAACAATTGTGAGTTTATCGCCACCAAAAATTCAACATCCCTGAACTTTTCGGCTTTTGTAACAAGCAACAGTGCAACCTCGGCCACCACTGCCGGCCTGGCAGTGAATAAGCTCACCGTCCAGAACTGTGTTGTTGTCGGAGGGTATTATGGCATGGTGATCAACGGTCCGACAGCAGCACCTTTTTCTAACAACAATACGATTGTCGGAAATGAGATTTCGGATTTTTATCTGTATGGGTTGTATATAAGAGGTCAGAATAATTCTCTGTTCTCTGAAAACAATATCTCCAGGGCTGGCAGGACTACGGTTTCAACGGCTTACATGATCTACCTCACCAGTGACATGAGCGGAACTGAAATCACCAAAAACCGGATGTTTGCTTTTGCTCCGCTGGCCACAACCACATCAGGAGCTTATGGTATTTACGGTACAACTGTCTCGGCCGATGCCGCAGACCAGCTCCTGATTGCCAATAATGTGAGCAGCGGATATGAAAACATGAACGGTATCAATTATGGTATATACATGTCTACCAGCGCAGGCCTGGGGAATATGAAAATTTACCACAATTCACTGTCGGTTGATAATGTGAACCACCCCGGTGCCAGTGCTATTTATGGAATGTATTTTACGGGTGCAACGGCCGGACTTGACATTCAAAACAATATCATTTCAGTGACCTCCAACTCAACCGGAGCCAAGTATTGTCTCTATTTTGCAACCAACACAGCAGTTGTAACCAGCAATTACAATGTGTTGCACATGGGTGCAGCAACCAATAAAAACATAGGTTACTGGAGCGGAGTTGCTTATCCCACTCTTATAGACTGGCAGACGGCTAACGGAGGTATTTATGATCAGAACAGTAAGGATGTTGACCCGATTTATGCCTCACCAGCATCAGGTAACCTGACACCGGGCAATCCAATGATTGACGATATGGGCACTGACCTGACACTGTTTGTTCCTGATGATATCAATGGTGTATTAAGGAGTTCAACCCCGGATCCGGGTGCGTATGAGTTTGAACCAACCAATTGCATACAACCCAGCGGGATGAATGTGGTAACTGTTACGGGTACAACGGCTGATCTGGACTGGACGGATAACAATATGCCTTCAGCCACATCCTGGGACATTGAACTTGGACTGGCAGGGTTTACACCTACCGGGATCCCAACAGTACCGGGTGTAACATCCAAGCCTTATAATTATACAGGTTTGATCCCATCAACAACCTATCACTGGTATGTAAGGGCAAACTGTGGTCCGGGCGATGAAAGTCCCTGGGTAGGACCCCATTCCTTCTCTACAGCTTGTGGTTCCTTTTTGGCACCCTTTTATGAGCCTTTTCAGAATCAGGTAATACCTTACTGCTGGAATATGTTCGGACCGCAGGCATGGCTTTTCACTACCTCATGGCCCGGATATGGTGCCGCAGGTCTGCAGGATCACACCGGCACAGGTGGAAGCTTTGCCGGCGTTGATGGTTCCGGATCAGTTAGTCTTGCCGGGATTACCCTGGAGACTCCTTTCATTGATGTAAGCACCCTTACCGCTCCGCAGCTTCGTTTTTACCTGTTCAATAACAATGTTGACAATGCCGACTGGCAATCGTTGCGCGTAGATCTATGGAATGGTACAACCTGGAACAATTCAATCTATTATTGGGGACCAACCATGAACAGTCCCAACTGGGAAGAGATTACTGTAGTATTGACTCCATACAACATCACAGGAGACATCCAGATCCGGTTTGTTGTTGACAAAAGTGCCGGATCACCTTTTTATGATGATCTCATCATAGACGATGTTTATGTTGAAGAGGCCCCTGCCTGTCCAAATCCGATCGGCCTGGATGCGATCAATCTGAGCGAGTTCACCGCTGATCTTTTATGGACCAGCTATTCAGGACTTTCCGATGTTGAGTGGGGTTTAGCAGGGTTCACACCAACGGGTGTCCCAACGAACCCAGGGGTTACCAGCCCATTGGCGTTGTCAGGATTAACCTCGCTCACCAGTTATGATTTCTATGTAAGGGATGTCTGTACAGGAGGCGATTACAGCAATTGGGTCGGACCATTGACTTTCCAGACAACATCTGCACAACTGTCAGGTTTTTATACCATCAACAGCACGCTGCCTACAGGCGGAACAAATTTTGCCAGCTTTACAGATTTTGCATCGGCCATTAATTCAGGAGGATTGGCGGGTCCGGTCACTGTGGATGTCGTTGCGGGTACAGGACCTTATACCGAGCAGGTGATCCTGGCAGAACTTCCCAACAGCAGTGCGGTTAATATGCTGACAATCAATGGTAATGGTGATACATTGCAATATTTGTCAACCAATACCAATGAAAGGGGAACGCTGAAGTTTGACGGTACAGATTATGTGACCGTTGATAACCTTGTGATCAAAGCATTGGGTGAGGTCACCGGTGAGTTTGGCTGGGCAGTTTGGTTAACCAACAATGCCGATTACAATACCTTTAACAATTGTGAGTTCATTGCTACCAAAAATTCCACACTGACCAACTTTGTACCTTTTGTGACAAGCAGCAGCTCTACGGGTGCAACAACGGCAGGTTTTGCTGCCAGTAACCTGACGGTGAACAACTGTACTGCAGAAGGCGGCTATTATGGGATGGTCATCAACGGGCCAACTTCTACACCAAATTCAGAGAATATGGTGATCACCAAGAACCAGATCAGGGATTTCTATTTATATGGATTGTACATGAGAGGAAATAACAATTCAACCATATCCGAAAACACGATCTCACGACCGAACCGGACTACTGTATCAACAGCCTATTTTATTTATCTTGCCAACTATTTCAGTGGCACATCCGTTACAAAAAACAGGATGCTTGAGTTTGCAGGAAGCGCAACTACGACTTCTGCCGCTTACGGTATTTACGGAACAACCCTTTCGGCTGACCTGGGCAATGAGCTACTGATCGCCAACAACGTAATCAGTGGTTTTGCCAACATGAATGGGACTCAATACGGGATGTACCTTTCTGCAGCTGCGAATCTGGGTAATTTCAGGATTTATCACAATTCTGTATCTTTGGATCACGTTGCGCATCCGGGTGCCAGTGCGATATATGGTATGTATTTCCTTGGCGCTTCGGCTAACCTGGATATCAGAAATAATATTGTCTCTTATACAACCAATTCTACCGGTACGAAGTATTGTTTATATTTCTCAGCCAATACTGCGGTTGTTACGAGCAATTACAATGTTTTGCACCGCGGAGCCACAACCGGAACAAACCACACAGGATATTGGTCTGCAGTGCCTTACACCACCCTTGCCGACTGGCAGGGCGCCAATGGTGGTATTTATGACTTGAACAGCGTTGATGCAGATCCGTTGTTTGCTTCATCAGCAACCGGGAATCTTATGCCAGGTAATCCGCTTGTTAATGACATCGGAACTGACCTTACAGCATTTGTTCCCGATGATATCAATGGCATTATCAGGACAACAACACCCGACCCGGGCGCATATGAATTTACACCAACCGGTTGCATCCAGCCGGGCAATTTAAGTGCAATTAACGTTCTGGGCACACAAGCTGACCTTGGTTGGACAGAAAACAATGTTCCACCCGCATCATTGTGGGATATTGAACTTGGCCTGGCGGGGTTCACTCCATCAGGCGTGCCCACCGTGGCCGGGATAACATCGAACCCGTATACCTACACCGGATTATCCCCAAATACGACATATCATTGGTATGTAAGAACTGATTGTGGTTCAGGAACATATAGCAATTGGGCTGGTCCGCACACCTTTACCACAGCTTGTGCAACTTTTACAGCGCCTTTTGTTGAGCATTTCCAGAACACTACCATCCCCAACTGCTGGAACATGTTCGGACCACAGCCATGGCTGTTCACGACAACATGGCCGGGTTATGGCGCCCAGGGGCTCCAGGATCACACTGGCACAGGTGGCAGTTTTGCAGGCGTTGACGGTTCAGGTACCGCCGGAATCACCGGTATAACCCTTGAGACTCCCTACATAGATGTCAGCACACTGAATAATCCTCAACTTCGATTTTACCTGTTCAACAATAACATCGATAATGCCGATTGGCAATCCCTGAGCGTTGACCTTTGGAATGGAACTACCTGGAACAACTCCATATACTACTGGGGACCAACGGATAACAACCCAAATTGGGTAGAGGTTGAAGTGGTGCTCACCCCCTTCAATATTACAGGAGATATCCAAATCCGGTTTGTAGTGGATAAAAGCACAGGGTCACCATTTTACGATGACCTTATCATTGACGACGTCTTTGTTGAAGAGGCATCAGCCTGTCCGAAACCAGTGAATCTTGGAGCTTCCAATATTACAAGTACTACTGCTGATCTCACCTGGAGTAGTATTTCAGGACTTTCAGATGTTGAATTTGGCCTTGCCGGATTCACTCCAACCGGAGTTCCAACCCATCCAAACGTCATAAGCCCCCTAACGGTGACCGGTTTATCATCCTCCACTTTCTATGCTTTTTATGTGAGGGATAACTGTGGCAGCGGAACATTCAGCAACTGGGCAGGACCATATACCTTTGCCACACCCTGCGATGTTTTCAACATTCCTTTCCTTGAGACTTTTGATGCAGCCACCTTCCCGCTCTGCTGGACTCAGACTTACTCGGGAACGGTGCCCAGCGACAGGTGGGCTGTTACCACAACCAGCACTGCCGGAGGTACTCCCAATGAAATGAGGGCTACATGGGTTACAGGAATGGGAATTTCGCGTTTGATTACGCCACCATTGAATCTCACCGGTACAGTACCTTCATTGAAGTTTAAACACTTTTTTGATGACTATGGCGCCGGCCTTACAATGAAGGTGCAGACCAGTTCTGACGGGATCACATGGACTGATGAAGCATTCACTTTTGTGTCGGGAACCGGTAATATTGGCCCCGCAGAGGTTGAAATAACCCTTGCCAACAATATTGGCCCAACAACTTTAATTGCCTGGGTGATGGATGGCGACCATTTTCAACTTGACTTCTGGACGGTGGATAATGTTGAGGTCTATCAGAATCTTTTCGGAACGCTTTCCGGAATCGTAACGGAAGCTTCCACCGGCAATCCAATTCAGGGAGCACTGATCACTGCAGGACCTTATTCCGGGACATCTGGTGCCGATGGGTCTTACAGTTTCAATGCACTCGTTGGGACATACAATGCAAGTTGCACTGCCGCTGGCTACAATGCACAATCGGGTATTGCAGTTACTATCCTTGATGGTATCACTACAACTCAGAACTTTTCCATGACAGCGCCTGCGTTCATTGTCAATCCTGATGTAGTGAACGTAGTGATCATGCCCGGGCAGACGGTTGACCAGACGGTTAACCTGAGCAATACGGGCAACGGTCCCGGCGACTGGAATGCCGGTTTGGTAGAGATAGACTCCAAGAGTCCGGAGAACCTGTTCGACCTTCAGTTCCAGTGGCCAACTGCAGGCAGTACAGGCGAGTCAGGTGTTGCCACCGATGGCAATTTCATTTATACATCTACCTGGAACAGTTCCAACTTCCATAAGTACACGATGGACGGAACCTATGTAGGATCATTTACTGTTGGCCCGGTTTCAGGTATCCGCGACCTGACCTATGACGGCACCCACTTCTATGGTTCTGCCGCCAACACCACGGTATTTGAGATGGACCTGGCCAATGCAACATTGATTGGCTCTTTCACAGCACCCACGGCGGTGAGAGCTTTGGCCTATGATGAAGCACAGGATGCATTCTATGCCAATAACCTGGGCACAGATATCATAAAATTCAACAAGGCCGGGGCCAACCTGGGCAGCTTCCCTGTTGGTCCTTTTGGCACGGATTATTACGGTTTTGCCGTTGACAATTACAGTCCGGGAGCCCCCTACCTGTGGGGTTATGCAAGGATAGGAGCCACGATGAATCAATTGGTACAGATGCAGCTACCCTCAGGCACCGAGACAGGAGTAACCTTCGATGTAGGTTCTGTGGTAGCGGTAGGCAGCGGCCTTGCAGGCGGACTGACCATCAACAAGACCATCGTACCGGGCCTTCATGTACTGACAGGCATCGTTCAGGGACAGAGAGTCTGGGGACTTGAACTCACCGAGGCAGGACCCGACTGGCTGACCCTGGCGCCCATAGGAGGTACCCTGCCGGCAGGTCAGAACCAGGACATCACCCTGTCGTTCGATGCAGGCAGTCTTGCACCGGGCCTCTACGAAGCCGAGTTACACTTCAACTTTGTGCCGGCCGTAGGCAGCCAGATGATCCCCATCACGATGCTGATCGAATCAACGGTACTTCCTGTACCCACAGGATTAACGGTAAGTTACACCTGTACCGATGCCAGCCTGACATGGGATATGCCGGCAGGCGCATCACCCGACAGCTGGAATGTTTACAGGGATGGTACACTGCTGGAGAATGTAGCCACGATGTCGTATACCGATCCGATGCTTGATCCCGATACAGAGTACTGCTATGAGATCACGGCCGTCTACGGGATGAATGAATCTGATCCGACTGCCCCGGGATGTGTAACCATACCGGTTCCTGCCAACATAGCACCAACCGGCCTGGCAGGTGAGCCCAACATACCCAACGGGAATAACATCACCCTGACCTGGACAGCCCCCACGGGCTGCCTCACACCCGATGGATACAACGTATACCGTGATGGAGTCCAGATCAACCCCGAACTGGTAACCACCCTCACCTTCATTGATGAGTTGGAGGAGACCGGGACGTATGAATATGCTGTGACGGCGGTCTATTACTTTGGTGAGAGTGAACTATCCGAAACAGTATCGGTATACATTGAGATCACCGGAATAGCCCTGCATTACCAGGGTGAACTACTGGTGTTCCCGAATCCTGCAGCCGACTATGTCCAGATCCAGGCCGGAACAGAGCTGGTACAGATCATCCTGCTGGATAACGCAGGCAAGGTGGTCAAAAGCGAGCAGGCCGGTGAACGGCATTACCGGATGGATGTCACCCATCTGGAGCGGGGCATCTACTACCTTAGGATAGAGACACACCAGGGGATGGCCATCCGGAAGCTGACGATCAATTAAAGCTTCTCCTGAATAAGATTGCAAAAGCCGGTGAACAGCCGGCTTTTGTTTTTATAATATCAAAAATATTAAAAAAAATGCTGTGATTTCCTTGTTTAAAAAAAAATTGTAATTTCGTAACATCAAATGATGAAAAATCGGTCCTCCTTTATCCTCTATATAATTGCCTACAGGTTAAGCAATGATTAATTGATTATCAGAATAACAGTAAATAAATACTTTAAATCACATAACTAATTTTACCTTTATGAAAAAGTTTTTACTTGCAATGATACCGGCAATGATACTTGCCGCCATTGTTATGGGACAATCCCTCACGGTAACTTACACCGTTGGGGATATTGAAACAGACTACCAGAGCCCGTGGGTAGGACCATCCACCTGTCCGGGAGTACTGACCGCGACAATTCCCTCCGGTAACTGGATTACCGGTGTGGACGTTACCTATGCCATGACTGCAGCCAATGGAGGCTGGACAGCCGACCAGCGGTCCAAACTCTTCTCTCCCACGACAGGACTTGGGGAGAGTGACTATACAGCAGGTACCGGAAATTCTGCGGGAACACAGGTCTATACACGGACGGCTTTGACCTTTGCCAATTCCGCTACAGGGACTGTAACCTTTCACCTCGATGCCGGGAGAGTATTTGGAAATACGGCACCCAATAATGGTTGCAGTTTATATTACAACAAGGTTGACAACAATACCTGGACGCTGACTGTTTACTATGCTCCGATACCGTCATGCCCGCCTCCTTTTGGATTAACTGTAACCAATGTATCTACAACAACAGCAGTGTTGGGCTGGACATCCGTCGGATCAGAAACTACATGGAACATCAAATATGGTACACCCGGTTTTGATCCGTTGACACAAGGTACCCTGGTGGCTGGGGTGACCACTAACCCTTACACGCTCACCGGCCTTACCATGCTGACCAGCTATGAATTTTATGTTCAGGCCGATTGTGGCGGCGGTGATTTAAGTACCTGGGGCGGACCTTTAGCCTTTCAGACCACCTCCACATCATTATCGGGCAATTACACGATCAATAGCACATTACCTACGGGCGGGACCAATTACATCAATTTTACCGACTTTGCCACGGCCATCAACCAGGGCGGTTTTGCCGGGCCGGTAATAGTTGATGTAGTTGCCGGAACCGGACCATATACAGAGCAGGTAATACTTGGAGAATTGCCCAACAGCAGTTCCTCCAACACTTTGACCATCAACGGGAACGGAGAGATCCTGCAGTACCTTTCAACCAATACCAATGAACGGGCAACACTCAAGTACAACGGAACGGATTATGTCACGGTAAATAACCTGATCATCAAAGCCCTTGGTTCTGTCACGGGAGAATATGGCTGGGCGGTATGGCTGACCAATGGTGCTGATTACAATAATTTCATGAATTGTGAGTTCATCGCCACCGACAATGCCACCCTGACCAATTTTGCAGGTTTTATCACCAGCAACAGCGCTACTGGAGCCACCACAGCAGGTCTTGCAGCCAGCAACCTGAAGGTGATTGATTGTATTGTGCATGGAGGTTATTATGCGATGGTGATCAACGGGCCAACTTCTGCCCCTTTTTCATCGGGGAACGTTATTATGGGGAACCAGATCAGGGATTTTTATTTGTATGGTCTCTACCTGCGAGGTCAGAACAATTCAAACATATCTGCCAATCAAATAACCCGGCCAACCCGTTCAACGGTTTCAACTTTTTATGGGATTTATATGGCATCGGACATGACCGGGACTACGATTACCAAGAACCGCATTTTTAACATGGCCGGGAATGCTGTAACCACATCTACCCTGTATGGATTTTATGGTACGGGTGTCACGGCCACAGCCGGTCAGGAGTTGCTCATTGCAAACAATGTTATTTCCGGCACAGCCGGAATGAACGGAACACAATATGGCATGTACCTTTTAACGACCAGCAATGCAAAGGTTTACCATAACTCCATTGCACTGGATAACCTGGACCATCCTGGTACCAGCCTTATCCGCGGTCTTCACCATTCAGGGACAGGAGCAGCCATTGAAATTGTCAACAATATCATTTCAGTGACCACCAACTCCACCGGCATAAAGTATTGTTTATACTTTGCGACCAACTCGGCAATTGTTACCACCAATTACAATGTATTGCACATGGGATCATTCACCAATAAAAACATTGGTTACTGGGATGCCGTTTCATACCCGACCCTTGCTGACTGGCAGACAGCCAACTCAGGTGCATTTGATCAGAACAGTATAGATGCAGATCCTTTGTATGCATCACCGCCCTCCGGTAACCTTACCCCGGGCAATCCGCTGCTTGATGATATGGGAACCAATCTGCTTGCATTTGTTCCGGACGATATCAATGGAGTTGCCAGGACAGCCACACCTGATCCGGGCGCCTATGAATTTGAATCCACGGGATGCATACAGCCGGCAGGGCAGGCAATCGTAAACATCAGCACAACCACCGCCACATTAGACTGGGTTGATAATAATTCTCCCCAGGCCTCCTCCTGGGATATAGAACTGGGATTAACCGGGTTTACACCCACAGGCACGCCAACCGTTTCAGGTGTAACAAAACCCTACAACTATACTGGCCTAACGGCACAAACAACCTATGACTGGTATGTCAGGGCCAATTGCGGAGGCGGTGAGCTGAGTCCATGGATTGGTCCGCACACTTTCCAAACCACCGGTGATCCGTTATCGGGTAATTATACCATCAACAGCACCCTTCCCACCGGGGGTACCAATTTTGCCAGCTTCACCGATTTAGCCGACGCTCTGAACCTGGGTGGTTTTGCCGGCCCGGTTATCGTTGATGTTGTAACAGGCACAGGCCCATATAATGAGCAGGTAATCCTGGGAGAACTACCCAACAGCAGTGATATCAATACCCTCACGATCAACGGAAACGGGGAGACCCTTGAGTACCTTTCTTTGAATACCAATGAGCGGGCAACCTTCAAGTTAAACGGTACGGATTATGTTACTGTTGATAATCTTGTCATAAAAGCGTTGGGTTCCGTATCGGGAGAGTATGGTTGGGCAGTATGGCTGACCAATAACGCAGACTACAATATATTTTCAAACTGTAGTTTTATCGCCGATCAAACGGCTACGCTGACCAACTTTGCAGGTTTTGTCACAACAAACAGCCCGACGGGTGCTACCACAGCCGGCCTTGCAGCCAGCAACCTGAAGGTGATCGACTGCCAGGTCATTGGCGGTTACTACGGGATGATCATCAACGGACCAACGACAGGCCCTTACGCTGAGAACAATTTGATCACCGGAAATGAGATCAGGAATTTTCATTTATATGGCATGTATGTCCGGGGCCAAAACAACTCACTGATAACTGAAAATACCATCACAAGACCCGACAGAGCCACTACTGGTACCTTATATATGATATATCTGACCAGCAACATGAATGATACAGAGGTGACCAAGAACCGGATCTATGATTTTTCACCTGCCATTACTACTACCTCAACCGGTTATGGTATTTATGCTACAACTCTCTCCGCTGATCCGGGGCAGGAACTACTGATCGCCAACAATGTTATTTATGGATACCAGAATATGAACGGCATCCAGTATGGGATGTATTTTTCTACATCGGCCTCTCTGGGAAACCTTAGAATTTATCATAATTCGGTCTCCCCGGATAATTTAAATCATGCCGGGTCAAGTAGCATTTACGGTTTGTATTTTACCGGAACCGGTGCCAACCTGGATATTCGAAACAACATCATCTCCTACACAACAAATTCATCCGGTACGAAGTATTGCCTGTATTTTTCCGGTGCAACACAGATTGTCACCAGCAACTACAATGTACTTCACCGGGGTGCCACTTCAGGAACCAACAATACAGGTTATTGGGGAACGGCATTTCCAACCCTGGCCGACTGGAAAACTGCAAATGGAGGCATCTACGATCAAAACAGTATTGATGCCGATCCGATATTCTCACCTCCTTTAATAACACCCTCCGGGCCCGATGCAAATGATATGGGTACAAATCTTCTGGCCTGGGTTCCTGATGATATCTTTGGAGTAGCCCGTACGGCCACACCCGATCCCGGAGCCATTGAATTTACTCCGGTAGCGGCTGATATTTCAGTTTTGGATGGTAACCTGGTTAAAACCACTGAATGTTTGAGTGCCAACGATAGTGTATATATAACCATCAAAAATGTGATCGGAAATACCATTGATTTTAGTGTTGACCCATTAACAATTTATTGGGAGGTAGATGGTCCGGCCAGTTCATCAGGCACTGTTCTTATAAACAATGGAACTTTGGATGTTGGCAACGACTTTACTGCAGGAAACAATGGTGTTGACATGTCTCTGCCGGGAATATATGTTCTCAGCAAGGCTTACATTCAGCCAAGTGCATTGAATCTGAATGCGTCTAACGACACCATTTACGATGCAGCCTCCATTACCATCGCGCCTTATGTATTTGATGCCCAACCCGACTATACCCTGATCACAACCTCAGCTGAAACGGTGGAGCTCACCGTCAACTCCAACCTGCTGCCGGGCGGTGACATTTTCATCACCGAGATCTGTCATTTTCGTGGTTCGGCAACGGGCGCACCTGTTGGTGGATGGCCTTCTTACCTGATTGCAGATGATTACATAGAGATCACGGGCGTTCCCAATGCTGACCTGTCGGGATATATTCTGGAAATGTGGTCTGCCACAGCCCAGACAAGTTCCCAGGTGCTTGGCACGGGCACCGTCCTAAGCCCCTGGGGCACATGTATTATAGCCACAGGCCAGTTGGGATCCAGTGTGCCCAGTCCTTTAGATTATTACTATCATTCGGGCTATACCGGCACCATGGGTTCCACCACTTCCCAGGGCTATATTTTAAAAGATCCCGGCGGAAGCATTGTTGATGCGGTCATATATGGAAGTATAACTTTCCCTGCAGCATCTGGTGTAACCCCTGATGACTGGACCGGTGTAACCCCGGCCGTGAGCAGTGCCGGAAACCGTTTGGAGGGTCCTTACACCAAGGATGCCACCAACTGGATCAACTCAGGTGTATCGCCGCAGGATCCAAATACAGTCAACTTCAATGTAACTGTACCGGTACCCGGAGGCCTGACAAACTTTACCTGGAGCCTTGACGGAGTCATTACCAGTTATAACAACCCTGATACGATCGTTGGCCCCTGGACGTTAGACGGCATCTATAATTACGTAGCCACATACACAAACGCTTGTGGTACTTTTATTGACACAGCTGTAGTTGAAGTGATCATTCCACAACTTGATCTGGAGTTGGTTGAGGTGCTTTCACCAGCACCGGAAGTATGTTCCTATGGAACTGAAGATGTCTCCATTGCACTGACTAACCTGGGAGCTAATCCTATTGCGGTACCTTTCAGCGCCTCATACACCATTGACAACGGCATACCGGTTACTGAAACGGTCAGCCTTGTTGTAGCACCTGCTGATACGGTAATTTATACGTTTACAGCACCTGTATCAATTCCATTTACAGGTCCGGATACATCATTTTTCCTGAATGTATATGTAAACCTGCCGGGTGATCCATTTCAATGGAACGATACCATCGGTTATAATGTAACATTCTTATTTGCACCTCCTGCACCGATTGTGGTGAATGACACGGTTGATTTTGGCGAAACGGCAACGCTGGAGGCCATTTCAACCTATGATGTGAACTGGTACGCAGAACCCTTCGGTGGGGATTTGTTATATACCGGGCAATATTATACCACACCACCACTCTATGCCACAACACCCTATTATGCTGCTGCAGCATTGGGAGGCGGGAGTGCATTTGTCGGGCCTCCGGATCCATCCATTGGTGCTTCGGCTTCATTTACTGCCACCGTACAGTTCCTGATCTTTGATGTACTGAACCCCAGTGGTATTCATATCAAAACGGTTGATATTTATCCAACGGTGGCAGCCGGCGCTGCTTATACAATGGTGATACAAGATGCAGGTCAGCAGGTTATCTGGTCGTTCCCGGGTGTTACGACTGTTGCTGCCAATACAAAGGAGACGGTTCAGATAGATGCTGATATTCCTTTTGGCTCAGGATACAGGTTTGGATTCAGTGTGAACCCCGGCATGACAAGAAACTCTACAGGTGCTGCTTACCCGTATACATTACCTGGAGAAGTTTCTATTACTGGAAATACATTTAATCCTACCTATTACTACTTCTTCTACAACTGGGAGGTTGGCGCAGGCACCGGATGCGAGAGTGACCGTGTAGAGGTATTGGCGGTAGTGAACCTGCCTGATTGTGTACCCATCATGTCAGTAAACGTTGATAACCTCACCCCCACCACTGCAGATTTGTGGTGGTTACCGGGCGGAGATGAGACGGCCTGGGAGATTGAGTTGGGCAATGCCGGGTTCACGCCTACAGGTGTACCAACGCATTTCATTTCTGTCAATCCATCCATTACGCTGACAGGTTTGATCCCTGCCACCACTTATGATTTTTATATCCGTTCGGATTGTGGCACCGAATACAGCGACTGGGCAGGCCCCTATACTTTCCAGACCGAGTACGTGAGCATGTCGGGTTATTACACCATCAACAGCACCCTTCCTACAAGCGGGACCAACTTTGCCAGTTTCACTGCCTTTACCGATGCCATAACCCTGGCAGGATTCAGCGGGCCGGTGGTTGTAGATGTTATTGCAGGCACAGGACCCTACACCGAACAGGTAATGTTGGGTCAGTTACCCAACAGCAGCGACATCAATACGATCACCATCAACGGTAACGGAGAGACCCTGCAGTTTTTATCAACCAACACCAACGAGCGGGCGACCTTCAAGCTGAACGGCACGGATTATATTACCGTTGAGAACCTTGTGATCAAAGCGCTTGGGTCTGTAACAGGAGAGTTTGGCTGGGCAGTCTGGCTAACCAACAATGCCGACTACAACACCTTTAACAACTGCCAGTTTATAGCAACTCAAAATGCTACGCTGACCAATTTTGCTGCGTTTGTAACGAGTAGCAGTGCCACAGGAGCAACCACAGCAGGTGCTGCGGCCAGCCACCTGACGGTCAACAACTCCGTGTCAGAAGGGGGTTATTACGGGATGGTGATCAACGGTCCTACTTCAGCTCCATTTGCTGACAGCAATGTCATCACCAAGAATCAGGTAAAGGACTTTTACCTGTATGGTTTGTATGTTCGGGGAAACAACAATTCTTTTATCTCTGAAAATACCATCACGCGCCCCAACAGGCCAACGGTATCGACCTTTTACGGGATATATATGGCTTCAGATATGACCGGAACATCCATTACAAAAAACCGCATATTTGACCTTGCAGGAAATTCCACGACAACCTCGGCGATGTATGGTTTTTATGGAACAGGGGTAACGGCAACAACAGGCCAGGAACTGCTGATTGCCAACAATGTCATATCTGGCACAGAGGGCATGAACGGGACACAATATGGGATGTATCTTTTGACAACCAATAACGCGAAGGTATACCATAACTCCATCTCACTTGATAATGTAAATCATCCCGGATCCAGTCTGATCCGTGGTATACATCATTCAGGAACCAGTGCGGTGATAGAAATTCTGAACAATGTCATTTCTGTGACCTCCAACTCCACGGGCACTAAATACTGTATGTATTTTGCCACCAATACTGCAATTGTGACCAGTAATTACAATGTTTTGCACATGGGTGCCACAGCCGGGACCAATCATACCGGTTACTGGAGTACGGTGTCTTATACTACGCTTGCTGACTGGCAGACAGCCAATGGCGGTATTTATGACCAGAACAGTGTGAATTTTGATCCTTTGTTTGCCTATTCTCCGGGTGGGAACCTCATGCCGGGCAATCCATTGATTGACAACATTGGCACGAATCTTATCGCCATTGTTCCGGATGACATCAATGGTGTTTTAAGAACTATAACCCCTGATCCCGGAGCCTATGAGTTTACCCCCTCTGGATGTATCCAGCCGGGTAATTTATATGCGGCTAATATTTTGGGTACACAGGCTGATTTGGGATGGACTGACAACAATGTTCCACCGGCAACCCTATGGGATATTGAGCTTGGACTTGCAGGATTTACTCCAACAGGAGTGCCCACAGTAGCCGGGGTTACATCCAATCCATACACTTACACAGGATTGTCACCCAATACAACATATCATTGGTATGTCAGATCCAACTGTGGTGGAGGTGAGCTGAGTATATGGGTAGGGCCTCATGCTTTTACAACGGCATGCGCTACCTTCCCGGTTCCATTTTATGAGCCCTTCCAACTCACCACAATCCCGAATTGCTGGTCGATGTCCGGACCACAGCCCTGGCTGTTTACAACCTCCTGGCCGGGTTATGGTGCCCAGGGTTTAGAGGATCATACCGGTACAGGCGGAAGTTTTGCAGGTGTTGACGGTTCGGGTTCTGCAGGACTCACCGGCATCACTTTGGAAACCCCATACATTGATGTCAGTTCTTACTCACTGCCTGAACTGCAGTTCTATCTATTCAACAACAACATCAACAATGCCGACTGGCAGTCACTCAGGGTTGACCTGTGGAATGGAACAACATGGGTTGAGTCCATCTATTTCTGGGGTCCGGCCATGAACAGTCCCACCTGGGTTGAGGTAAACGTAATGCTGGCACCCTACAACATCACCGGTGATATCAAGATCCGGTTTGTTGTTGATAAAAGTACCGGCTCACCCTTCTATGATGACCTGATCATTGATGATGTGAGGATCCTGCAAAACGTATTCGGAACCCTGGCAGGAGTGGTTACTGAATTAGCAACCGGGCAGCCCATCCAGGGCGCAACGGTTTCGGTTGGAAACGTTAACGCAACCACCCAGTCTGACGGTTCATACACCCTGAACGTTTTGATCGGAAGCTATGATGCTACATGTTCTGCAGTGGGTTATAATCCGCAGACCCTGCCAGTGACGATCCTTGATGGTCAGATCACCACACAGAACTTTGCCCTGACGGCTCCTGTGTTTGTGGTCAATCCTGATGTAGTGAACGTAGTGATCATGCCCGGGCAGACGGTTGACCAGACGGTTAACCTGAGCAATACGGGCAACGGTCCCGGCGACTGGAATGCCGGTTTGGTAGAGATAGACTCCAAGAGTCCGGAGAACCTGTTCGACCTTCAGTTCCAGTGGCCAACTGCAGGCAGTACAGGCGAGTCAGGTGTTGCCACCGATGGCAATTTCATTTATACATCTACCTGGAACAGTTCCAACTTCCATAAGTACACGATGGACGGAACCTATGTAGGATCATTTACTGTTGGCCCGGTTTCAGGTATCCGCGACCTGACCTATGACGGCACCCACTTCTATGGTTCTGCCGCCAACACCACGGTATTTGAGATGGACCTGGCCAATGCAACATTGATTGGCTCTTTCACAGCACCCACGGCGGTGAGAGCTTTGGCCTATGATGAAGCACAGGATGCATTCTATGCCAATAACCTGGGCACAGATATCATAAAATTCAACAAGGCCGGGGCCAACCTGGGCAGCTTCCCTGTTGGTCCTTTTGGCACGGATTATTACGGTTTTGCCGTTGACAATTACAGTCCGGGAGCCCCCTACCTGTGGGGTTATGCAAGGATAGGAGCCACGATGAATCAATTGGTACAGATGCAGCTACCCTCAGGCACCGAGACAGGAGTAACCTTCGATGTAGGTTCTGTGGTAGCGGTAGGCAGCGGCCTTGCAGGCGGACTGACCATCAACAAGACCATCGTACCGGGCCTTCATGTACTGACAGGCATCGTTCAGGGACAGAGAGTCTGGGGACTTGAACTCACCGAGGCAGGACCCGACTGGCTGACCCTGGCGCCCATAGGAGGTACCCTGCCGGCAGGTCAGAACCAGGACATCACCCTGTCGTTCGATGCAGGCAGTCTTGCACCGGGCCTCTACGAAGCCGAGTTACACTTCAACTTTGTGCCGGCCGTAGGCAGCCAGATGATCCCCATCACGATGCTGATCGAATCAACGGTACTTCCTGTACCCACAGGATTAACGGTAAGTTACACCTGTACCGATGCCAGCCTGACATGGGATATGCCGGCAGGCGCATCACCCGACAGCTGGAATGTTTACAGGGATGGTACACTGCTGGAGAATGTAGCCACGATGTCGTATACCGATCCGATGCTTGATCCCGATACAGAGTACTGCTATGAGATCACGGCCGTCTACGGGATGAATGAATCTGATCCGACTGCCCCGGGATGTGTAACCATACCGGTTCCTGCCAACATAGCACCAACCGGCCTGGCAGGTGAGCCCAACATACCCAACGGGAATAACATCACCCTGACCTGGACAGCCCCCACGGGCTGCCTCACACCCGATGGATACAACGTATACCGTGATGGAGTCCAGATCAACCCCGAACTGGTAACCACCCTCACCTTCATTGATGAGTTGGAGGAGACCGGGACGTATGAATATGCTGTGACGGCGGTCTATTACTTTGGTGAGAGTGAACTATCCGAAACAGTATCGGTATACATTGAGATCACCGGAATAGCCCTGCATTACCAGGGTGAACTACTGGTGTTCCCGATTCCTGCAGCCGACTATGTCCAGATCCAGGCCGGAACAGAGCTGGTACAGATCATCCTGCTGGATAACGCAGGCAAGGTGGTCAAAAGCGAGCAGGCCGGTGAACGGCATTACCGGATGGATGTCACCCATCTGGAGCGGGGCATCTACTACCTTAGGATAGAGACACACCAGGGGATGGCCATCCGGAAGCTGACGATCAATTAAAGCTTCTCCTGAATAAGATTGCAAAAGCCGGTGAATAGCCGGCTTTTGTTTTTATAACCCATCCTGACATCAAAATTTATTTTGTTTTCAGTTTTGCGTTTATCAATTAAATACTTACTTTCGTTGGTCAAAAAAACAAAGAGATGGATTCATTCATAATCTCTCCCGAAAAAGTGGGATTTTTTAATAATTCAAACAATCAAATTTTACTATAACCTTAAAATAATCAATCATGAGAAACTTTACAAAACTTTGGCAATGGATGATGATTCTGATAATATCATCATCAGTGTCTGTATTGCAGGCACAAACCTATTCCGAATCTGTGCTTTCAAAAGAAGCCACGGTAAATTCGGAAATGAAAATTCAGATTGAAAAAGGATCCGTTCCCGATTATCTGAACTGGCCGTCTGTAGCTGGTATTCTCTCGGAAGTTTCCCTGACAGAACCCCTTGAAGGTGAAACGCTTCAAATGATCGCAGAAATATTGCAAAATAATGAGAGTGCGAATGAAGTTGGACCTGAACTGGTCGAACAAATGAAAGAGGTCATTTCAGGCCTTGGCGTACAATACGGTATGGCTACCAAACCCTCCCCGGATGCACAGACAATCAAAAATCCTGACGCCTCCATTACGGTTACACTCGGTACAGATGCTACTTACAATACCACAACGGGAGCGCCGACACCTTATGGAACCTATTATAAAAATTTCAGGCAGCAGTATCTTATTCTGGCCAGTGAGTTAATTCAGTTGGGTATTGGAGCCGGAGATATTACAGAGCTTGGATTTGAGGTGTTTGCACTTAACAATTGTGTATCCATGCCCAATTATACCATTCAGATCAAACATACGATTGAGAATGCACTTACCACTGCTTTTGATAATGGTACCTATCAGACTGTCTGGACAGATCTAAATTTCCTGCCCGTTGTGGGTTGGAATATGCATCCATTTACCACCCCTTTCACCTGGGATGGTGTTCAAAATATATTAATTGACATCTGCAGTGATATTATTCCGGGAGCCTACACGCAAAATGCATCAGTTTTCTACACTGTAACCCCGGGTGTGAACACTTGCCTTCGCTATCAGAGCGATACACAGGTTGCCTGCGGTACAAACTCGGCAGGGACGCTTTCATCTAACAGGGCCAACATGAGAATAACCGGGGAGGAGATGCTAAACCCACCCCCACAAATGCCTCACTCACCCTCGCCGGCCAACCTGGCTGTCAATGTTCCTGTAGATGATACGTTGAGCTGGATGTTTGGAACCAACACCACTACCTATGACCTTTTTCTGGATACAAGTTATCCGCCTGCCATCAAGGTGGTTGACAATCAGCCGGCCAATAATCCCGGAGGATTTGATCCGGGAACGCTTAGTTATTCCACAACCTACTATTGGCAGGTAGTTGCACATAATGCTAACGGTACTACCAACGGCCCGATCTGGAATTTCGCAACAGCATGCGGGACTATCATTGCACCATTTGCTGAACATTTTCAGAACCCGGTTATTCCAAACTGTTGGGTGATGTTTGGTCCCCAGAACTGGCTTTTCACTACTACCTGGCCGGGATATGGAGCAGCAGGATTGCAGGATCATACCGGAACAGGTGGAAGTTTTGCAGGGGTTGACGGGTCAGGTTCAGCCGGAATTTCCGGTATAACACTTGAAACGCCATTCATAGATGTAACGGCACTTACCAATCCCCAACTCCGTTTCTATCTTTTTAACAATAACATCAATAATTCAGATTGGCAATCATTGCGGGTTGATTTGTGGAATGGTACAGCATGGAATGATTCAATTTATCTCTGGGGCCCGACAGATAACGATCCTGATTGGGTAGAGGTAGAGGTGTTACTGGCTCCTTACACTATAACCGGTAACATTCAATTCCGGTTTATTGTCGACAAAAGTACCGGATCACCCTTCTATGACGACCTGATCATTGATGATATCTTTGTGGAGGAGGCGCCAGCCTGCCCTAAACCCACTTTGCTTGGAGCAACCAATATTACCATGTCAACTGCTGATCTTACCTGGTACAGCCTGTCAGGACTTTCTGATATTGAATTCGGCCCGGCAGGTTTTACACCAACCGGCGTTCCGACTTATGCCGGCGTTGTCAGCCCTTATGCTGTCACCGGACTGACGGGGTCAACTGCTTATGCATTCTACGTCAGAGATAATTGCGGTGCAGGACAGTACAGCAATTGGGCCGGTCCCTTTGTTTTCTATACCATGCCAGGATCTCAATCTCTTCCGGTTTATGAGAATTTTGAGGCAGGCTTTGTTCATTTTGACAATGGTCCAGGAAACGGTGTAAACTGGGTGATCAATACCAGTTATTACAAAAGTGGAGTTCAATCCGCCCATAATCCTTACGACAATGCGAATCAGAATGTGCTCCATGAAACCGGTGTTTTGGACCTTTCGACATCAGCCATTGTCTTCCTTGAATTCTGGCATATTGCCAAGACGGAAAACAATTATGACCATTGTTATGTCGAAATCTCAACAGATGGAGGGTCCACTTATACAATTCTGCCACAATCGACCTATCTCGGAACAGGCATATACAATACACCACTGTATAACAATCCTGCAGGCCCCGCATTCAACGAGATGTCTTATCCTGAATGGGGAGGAACGGCGAGTATTCCACCGGATAACACCTGGTGGCAGCATGAAACATTTGATCTGAGTGATTATCTGACTACCAATGTCAGAATCCGATTCCGCCTGCATTCAGATGGAAGTGTCCTGAGGTATGGATGGCTCATTGACGATATCCTGATTTATGAACCGGCTTATGGAATACTTAGCGGAACTGTCACCGAGGCCTCAACCACTAACCCCATCCAGGGCGCTGTTGTTCAGGTCGGAATTTCAGCATCAGCTACAACCGGGTCAGATGGAACCTATACCCTTCCCGGAATTCTTACCGGCTCATGGGATGTTACATGCACTGCAACCGGCTATAATCCGCAAACAGCAGCAGTAGTTATCCTTGAAAATCAAACTACAACCCAGAATTTCGCTTTGACTGCTCCGAACATGGTTTTGAATCCATTGGTTGTAAACGAGACGCTGGAGATGGGAGAGACTGCGGATGTGCTTGTTAATATCAGTAATACCGGGACCGGAGAATTGAGCTGGAATGCCAGCCTTGTGATTTTGACCAATACAAGTCCCGAAGACACGTGGGATCTTCAGATGAGTTTAGACCTGGAGCAGGCTACGGGCGCTTTGGGCAATGCCGGGTCAGAATGTGACGGAACCTACTTCTATTCAACCCGGTGGGCAACCAACCTCATTCACCGGTTTGACCTCAGCGGCAACCTGGTTGAAGAGTTCTCCATTCCGGGCGTGAATGGATTGCGCGACCTGGCCTTCGACGGCACGTACATGTACGGAGGCGCTGCTGCCACTACCATTTATGAAATGGACTTTGTAAACAAAACGCTGATTGGCACCATCAACTCACCCCAGCAGGTCAGAAGCATTGCCTACGACGAAGCATCGGATGCCTTCTGGTGCGCCAACTGGGCCACCGACATCACGCTGGTGAGTAAATCGGGAACAAGCCTTGGATCCTTCCCGGCAGCCGTTCACGGCCTGGCAGGTATTTATGGTACTGCCTATGACAACTGGACAGCAGGCGGCCCATATCTCTGGATATTTGACCAGGGTTCAGGTGCAGGCCTTCCACAGTTGATCCACCAGGCCAACCTGGGCACAACAACGATGACAGGATTTTCATACGATGTTTTGACTGACTTAGGGCCGAATGCCAGTGCTATCGCCGGTGGACTGTTTACCGTTCCCAATATTTTTGCAGGTACGGTAACCATTGGCGGATTGTTGCAGGGAACACCGGATGTTTTATTCTGCTATGAGCTGGCGCCCTATTCAACCTGGATCTCCATATCACCCACCTCCGGGACACTTGCACCGGCAACCAACCAGGATATGACCGTACACCTGGATGCCACCGACATTTTCATTCCGGGAGTTTATGAAGCCGAGATCCATTTCAGCAGCACACCGAATGTGGGTACCTATGTTGTGGATGTAACGATGACCGTAGGTGGCTTGATACCACCGGTGAACCTTGTCGTATCACACAGCTGTACCGATGTAAATCTTGTCTGGGAGATGCCAACAGGTGGCAATCCGGATAGCTGGAATGTATACCGCGATGGAGCGATGGTTGGGAATACCACCGGTATGACCTATACTGATCCGATGATGATGCCCCAGCAGGAGTATTGCTATCACATCACCGCGGTTTATGCCGGAGATGAGTCGATGCCAACCCAGCCTGGTTGCATCACGGTTCCCATGCCTGCCAATCTTCAGCCGGTGGGCCTGGATGGTACTCCCAATGTGCCAAACCCGGAAAACATCACCCTGACCTGGAATCTGCCAACAGGCTGCCTGACTCCTGATGGTTACAATGTCTACAGGGATGGAGATCAGATCAATACGGAACTGATAACAGAGCTAATCTATGTTGACGAGCTTTTGGTTTCAGGATTATATCAGTATCAGGTTTCGGCAGTTTACTATCTTGGTGAATCTCCTCTCTCCGCGCCCAAGTTCATTTTAATTGTAATTACCGGAGTCGAAACGGTTGATGCATTGAAATTACAAATGTTCCCCAATCCGGCCACAAGCCATGTACACATTCAGGCGGAACACGAAATGACACGGGTTGTTGTGTATGACCATGCAGGGAAAATTGTGAATGATAATCAAGTCAACGGGCTATTCCACCGGCTTGATATTTCAACACTTCAAAGAGGATTGTATTTGATCCGGATCGAAACGGCCAAAGGATATGCTATCCGAAAGCTAACAATCAATTAGGTGTATTTGTGATTGAAGACAATTCTTTCACAAGCATGTTAAAACAAGTTGAACAGGAGGCCGGCTTTTGCCGGCTTTCTGCTTTTTATCAGCAACAATAAAAATCAACTGGTATTGCTTCATATATGAAAAACTGCCTGAAATTGTGTTATGAACCAGAAATTGGTGAAAAAAATTAAAATAAAATTATTTTACCCTATTAATTTTTTTACTTTAGTGGATTGGAATTACAATCAAATATCAAACAATATATATTGCTAATAATAAGGCATTTATTGATTCATTTATTTACTAACCTAAAATTTATGTGTATGAAAAATTTTAACAAATGGGTGATCATTTTAATTTCCTTCACATTCATTGCTTCAGGCATGCATGCGCAGGGCGATCTATCCCCGAAATTAAAAGATCAGATGGAGGTTAAAGTTAAACCTTCAACAAACATCGAGAGCCTGAATTATAATCATTCAACGGCTCCAATCCTCACTGCAGAGGAATTGATCCAGCAGAGGATTCAAAATCAGGAACCGGTATTTAGTGTGATGGAGAATGTTCCTGACGGAAGCCAGGGTATTGACGATTTTTGTGCTCCGGTTTATACTTATGGTTGTCAGTATGGCGATGAATTTACATCTTTTGCCGTTGAACAGATTCAAAACATGAATAGCGGATGTGCTAATACCACCGGCGTAAGTGGCTGGAGTACATACTTCAATCTGGGACCTGCTATTTTGATGCCGGGTTTTACGCATACTTTCTCTATGGTTACATCATTTAGCAATCAGTATGTCAACATCTGGATTGATTACAATGATGATGAAATTCTGACTGCCAATGAGATCATCCTGCAGGATTTTTATCTTGCCTCTTCAGGGATTACCTATACCGTTGATGTTACCATCCCTGCCAATGCCACACCTGGCCAGCATAAAATGCGGGCAATGATGGTTTATGCCAGCACATTTACTGATCCGTGCGGTTCATACAGCTATGGTGAGGCAGAAGATTACACAGTAATCATCGGGGTTCCGGCCTATGGAACCCTGGAGGGCACTGTAACCGAGAACACCGGCGGTGCTCCGGTGCAGGGTGCTCTGGTGTCGGTGGCCAACGGTTTGTTTACAGCTACTACCGCAGCCAATGGATTTTACCAGATCAGCAATGTTCTCGTTGGTACCTGGGATGTTGATGTTACAAAAACCGGTTACAATCCTGCTTCAGCTACTGTAACCATAACGGAAAACATCACAACTACCCAGAATTTTGCGCTCACGGCTCCGACCATGAACATTACTCCTGCAACCATTAATGTAACAGTTGATCCATATGGGACAGCAACACAGAGTGTTACCATTAATAACAATGGCGATGGCCCATTGGGATGGAATGCATCCGTTGAATATCTTACTGATGGTAAAACAGGTTCGAATCCATTAAAGGGATCACAGGCTTACGCAGTTCAGGTTTATCCTTCACCCAATTCAGTTGTAACATTTGATACTGATAATCCAGGTACTTTTACAACCATTTCTTCTACCAACCTTGATCCTTTTGCAGGTGATTTTAGTATTCTGAGTAATACGCTGATGTATGTTATCACTTATACCAACAGTACTCTATACAGCATTGATATTAATACCGGAACCGAAACAATGATTGCTCCGGTTACAGGAATAACTGCCGGACACAATATTTCTGGAATGGCATGTGATAAGACTACTGGTATCATGTATGTTTCATCAACCGACATTTCAGCTTCCGATATTTATACAGTTAATCTGAATACCGGAGCCCTGACGATGGTTGGCACCACCGGCATCCAGGGAATTATTGAAATTGCAATTGATGGAACCGGTACTATGTATGCCTGGGATATCGTGACCGATCAATCCTTTACAGTGGATAAAACGACTGGCGCCTCAACATTGCTCGGGGCTTTGGGATTTGATCTGAATTATGCACAGGGCGGTAACTGGGACCCGGTATCAGATATCATATATCTGGCTGCTTATAGTACTTCTGGACAACTTATGACCCTTGATAAAACAACAGGAGGCCTTACCTTAATCGGTAGTTTCCCGGGTGGTGCAGAAGTTGATGCTTTGAGTTTTCCGGGTGCCGCTGAAAACTGGTTAACAATTACTCCCTCTAGTGGAACCATCAATGCCGGAGGAAATTTCCAGATGACAGTAAACTTCGATGCATTGGATTTCGTTGCAGGAACAGTAAAAACAGCCAATATTAATTTTTCTTCAAATCCTGCCGTTGGAACTTTTACCATTCCTGTTTCAATGACAGTAGGTAGTCTGCAATTTGGACATATAACCGGAAATATTACGCTGAGCGGTTCTCTACCCTATAATATTGGTGATGTTACCCAGGTTTTGGTGCAGGCCGGACCTTATTCAGCTTATCCAAATGCTGCCGGATTTTATGATATTGCTGCTTACCCTGGAACTTATGACGTGACTGCTACTTTATATGGATATACGGAACAGGCAACTGCAGGTGTGGTCGTTACTGAAAACATAATAACACCCAATGTAAATTTCACGATGCCATGTATCAATGGTATCATTGAGGGTACGGTTACTGCTCTTACTGGTGGAACACCAATTGCCGGAGCAACAGTGAGTCTGCTGGGTACCGATTTTACCACAACCACAGCAGCAAACGGTACCTATCAGTTCATTGTGGAGGCCGGAACCTATGATGTTAAAGTTTCAGCAAGTGGTTATGCTGCACAAACTTCAACTGGTGTTGTGGTTGGCATTCAGTCAACGGTTACACAGAATTTTGTTCTGGAAGATCTTGCAGGTATCATTGTGATCATTGACCTGGATCCTACACCCAATACAGCACTGACAAGCGTAATTGAAGGCTTTTTTCCGGGCGGACTTGTTGTTTACACAACTTCAGCAACCGGTTATCCCCTTGACCAGGATGTACAGACGGTATTTCTGTTGCTTGGTATATATGCAAACAATCATGTCCTTACAACAGCAGAGGCCAACGTGATCAAAACATGGATAGATACCTATCCGGGCAGAAATCTTTATATGGAAGGCGGGGATACCTGGGCGTTTGATACACAAACCCCACTCCATCCCTATTTCAATATCAATCCTATTGCGGATGGAAGCGGTGATTTGATGCAGGTTGACGGAATCGCCAGTTTCTGGGATGGTTTTAACTGGAGCTATAATGGTGAGAACAACTGGATTGACCATATTGCAGCTATTCCACCAGCTATCAATGTATTGGAGAATCCAACAGCTAATTATTACTGCGGAGTTGCTTACGATGAGGGAACCTATAAAACAGTAGGCGCCTCTTTTGAACTCACGGGTTTGAATGATGGAACCGGATTTAGTATGGGGGTTGCCTGTATTATGGGATGGTTCGGCTACCCGGTGTTTGCCTATGGAACCCTGGAAGGAACCGTTACTGAAGCTGGAACCGGAAACCCTGTTGATGGCGCTACCATTACAGTGGGCGCTGTTGGAACAGGCACCACATTGGCAAACGGAACCTATTCCATTCCAAATATCCTTACAGGCAACTGGACAGTAACCTGTTCAAAGGATGGATATAACACAGTGACTGCTCCGGTAACGATTATTGAAAACCAGACCACAACCCAGAATTTTATTTTAACAGCTCCCGGGATGGTGGTAAATCCGCTGGTCGTCAATGAAGAACTTGAAATGGGAGAGACTGCGGATGTGCTTGTTAATATCAGTAATACCGGGACCGGAGAATTGAGCTGGAATGCCAGCCTTGTGATTTTGACCAATACAAGTCCCGAAGACACGTGGGATCTTCAGATGAGTTTAGACCTGGAGCAGGCTACGGGCGCTTTGGGCAATGCCGGGTCAGAATGTGACGGAACCTACTTCTATTCAACCCGGTGGGCAACCAACCTCATTCACCGGTTTGACCTCAGCGGCAACCTGGTTGAAGAGTTCTCCATTCCGGGCGTGAATGGATTGCGCGACCTGGCCTTCGACGGCACGTACATGTACGGAGGCGCTGCTGCCACTACCATTTATGAAATGGACTTTGTAAACAAAACGCTGATTGGCACCATCAACTCACCCCAGCAGGTCAGAAGCATTGCCTACGACGAAGCATCGGATGCCTTCTGGTGCGCCAACTGGGCCACCGACATCACGCTGGTGAGTAAATCGGGAACAAGCCTTGGATCCTTCCCGGCAGCCGTTCACGGCCTGGCAGGTATTTATGGTACTGCCTATGACAACTGGACAGCAGGCGGCCCATATCTCTGGATATTTGACCAGGGTTCAGGTGCAGGCCTTCCACAGTTGATCCACCAGGCCAACCTGGGCACAACAACGATGACAGGATTTTCATACGATGTTTTGACTGACTTAGGGCCGAATGCCAGTGCTATCGCCGGTGGACTGTTTACCGTTCCCAATATTTTTGCAGGTACGGTAACCATTGGCGGATTGTTGCAGGGAACACCGGATGTTTTATTCTGCTATGAGCTGGCGCCCTATTCAACCTGGATCTCCATATCACCCACCTCCGGGACACTTGCACCGGCAACCAACCAGGATATGACCGTACACCTGGATGCCACCGACATTTTCATTCCGGGAGTTTATGAAGCCGAGATCCATTTCAGCAGCACACCGAATGTGGGTACCTATGTTGTGGATGTAACGATGACCGTAGGTGGCTTGATACCACCGGTGAACCTTGTCGTATCACACAGCTGTACCGATGTAAATCTTGTCTGGGAGATGCCAACAGGTGGCAATCCGGATAGCTGGAATGTATACCGCGATGGAGCGATGGTTGGGAATACCACCGGTATGACCTATACTGATCCGATGATGATGCCCCAGCAGGAGTATTGCTATCACATCACCGCGGTTTATGCCGGAGATGAGTCGATGCCCACCCAGCCTGGATGCATCACAGTTCCTATGCCCTCGAACCTGAAACCATTGAATCCGGAAGCTCAGTTTCAGGGTGGTGGAAATGTGCTGGTTACATGGGATCAGCCCAGTGCATGCCTCACTCCGGATGAATACAATGTCTATCGGGATGGTTCTATGATCGGGACAACAGAAGAACTTGAATACCTGGACGAAGGACTAAGCTCAGGATTCTATGAATATTACATCAAGGCAGTATATTATTTTGGTGAATCGGAAAATTCCAACCCGGCTTATGTCCTTGTTGGAATCCATGAACTTTCCGGAGAACAGTTCCGGCTCTTCCCCAATCCAGCTTCGAGCACGGTTTATATCAAATCTGATCAAAATGTGCAGACAGTTGAAATCCTGAACAATGCCGGTCAGTTGGTTGAGATACACGATATCAACGCCACACAATTCCAGGTGAATATTCGTCAGTTGGAGAGAGGTTTGTATTATTTCAAACTGATTACAGCAGAAGGCACAACCCTCAGAAAAGTTTTGGTTGATTAACCAGGGAATTGATTTAAAAACAATTTAATTTTTGATTAACGACCGGCTTTGGCCGGTCGTTTTTTTATGTTTTATCGTTTTTGAAATGGTCCTTCAAATGTTCACATATTGGAAAAACTGTTAATTTAGCATTTTTATGAAATATTAAACTACCTGTCATGAAATATATTCCACTGGTGGCAGCCATACTGATCTTTTTATTACCACAACTACTGCCTGCACAAAATATAACCCAACGGGTCCATATGGTTTCAGAAAATAATCTGTTTCCAGGTACACCATATTCGTCAGATTTTGACCCCTCCTTTGACAAACCTGCTTCCCTTGAATCAAAATCTCTTTGTGTGCCGCAGTATTCTGTCGGTTGTGGTGACGGTGACGGATTTGTGAGTTTTGCTGTTGAGCAGATCCAGAATTACAGTTCAGGTTGTGCCAACCTGAATGGGTCAGGATGGAGTCAATACCTGAATCTGGGACCCGCATTCTTCCTGCCCGGAGAGACGTATGACTTTTTCATGCAGACCGGCTACAGCAATCAATACACAACCATTTGGATAGATTTTAATGATGACCTGCTTCTGACTGACGATGAAAAAATCCTCTCCAACTTTATAATGCAACAGTCAGGTCAGCTGTATATAGTCCCTGTAACCATACCTTTGGATGCATTACCAGGACAACATATCTTGCGGGCGCGTACCCGATGGTCATCCAGTTGCGATGACCCGTGTACCAGTTATCAATACGGTGAGGCCGAGGACTATTACATTATCATTGGGATTCCGGCATTTGGTTACCTGACGGGCATAGTTACAAAAGTTGACGGTGGCCTTCCTGTGGAAAATGCATCCATAGTTGTTTCAGGTGATTTCAACTATTCTGTGTTAACCGGATCCGATGGTTCCTATTCCATTGACAATATAATGATCGGTGATTATACGGTCGTCTGCAACAAGGAAGGGTATAATATTCAAACAGCAGGCATTATGATTGCCGAGGATTCAACAACCATCCAGCACTTTCAGCTTACCCAGCCTGAAATATTGGTTGCCCCGCTTTCTATTGACAAAGTCCTGTCACCCGGGAGTACTGATTCCTCAACGATTTCCATATGGAATAATGGCAATGGTCCACTTGATTTCTCAGCTTCTTTTCAAATCCTCAATGGAAAGACCAAAGATTTCATGGATCTTCAGTTTCAGTATCCGGTTGGTGTTGGAGGCGGTGAGGCCGGAGTTGAAACCGACGGAAATTATATTTATACAACCAAATGGAACGGTTCGGAGTTTTATAAATACAGCATGGATGGCATCTATTTGGAGTCGTTTACCATCAGTGGGGTTTCTGCAATCAGAGATTTGACCTATGATGGAACACATTTTTTTGGGGGTGCCGCCACACCGCAGGTTTTTGAATTGGATCTCGATAATCAATTGCTGATCGGTTCTTTCATGGCTCCTGCAGCATGCCGTGCCATAGCATACAATGCCGACCTGGAGGTTTTTTATGCCAATAACTGGAGCTCACCTGTGGTTATTTTTGATAAAACAGGGACAAATCTTGGAACTTTCAATGTCGGTCCTGCCGGAGGTAACTATTATGGATTTGCATGTGATCTTGCGAGCATGGGAGGGCCTTTTCTTTGGGGTTATGCCCAGACAGGAACCTCACAAAACCATATCTTTCAGATGCAGTTACCTTCCGGAACAGAGACTGGTTATATGCTTGACCTGGCAACAAAATTAACAGGACCTTTTTACAATGGAGCAGGTGGTTTGTTTACACATGCCCATATTGTTACCGGCACCTGGACTTTGGGTGGACTTGTTCAAAACCAGTGGATATGGGGCCTTGAACTCACGGATGCCAGTACCTGGTTATCGGTGAGTCCATCAACAGGTACCATTCAGGGCGGAAGCTTTCAGGAAGTCGGAGTGGTTTTGGATGCAACTGAACTTGAGCCCGGAATTTACAATGCTGAAATATATATCACAACCTTTCCCAATATAGGAACACCTGTAATTGATGTTACGCTAAACGTGATGACAGGTGCCCCGCCACCTCCTGATAATTTTTCATCTACTGCTTTCTGCGAAACCCTTACTTTATGCTGGAATGTTGCCTATGCCGATAGCTGCAGCATTTACAATTACGGAACCTGGGTTGCCAACACCAATGAATATTGCTACACGGTTGCTGGTCCGGGTCAATACAGTATCACAGTTACTGCATGGTTTGGCGGGCTCGAGTCTTCTCCATCATCTGCTGTGGCTTTCGAAATCCCCTGGCCCGACGATCCTGAACCTGTTGGCCTGATGGCAGAAGTGCTGATTGATAACATTGTATGGTTATCATGGTCTGAACCTGATGGCTGCGCTATTCCGGATGGTTATAATATTTACAGAAACGGATCGAAATTAAATGACAATATCATTACGGCGTTGTCATATACTGATACAGACACCCTGAATGCTGCAGAAGTCTATGAATATTTTACGACTGCGGTATATTATTTTGGAGAATCTGAGCCATCGAATGTTGTAACTGTATTGGTCATTTCTGTGGAAAAGGAGGGGATTCACAAGCTTAATATTTACCCAAATCCGGCTATAGGTTATTTCTATGTGATTTCCAGTGATGTAGTCCGCGAACTGGAACTCATCAACCATTCAGGTTTCTCCGTTCTATCCGGAAATTTCAATGATACCAGCATTAAGGTCGGTGTTGCTTCTCTTCCGGCCGGTATCTATTTGCTGAAAATGACTACTGATAGTGAAATCATTGTGAGAAAAATCCTGATCAGATAGAAATGCTGACAAACCAGGCAATTGCTGTTTCTCAGCGAACAGTTTTTTGTTGTGTGGACACAATCTTATTTTTATTCCCGCTGTTGCCGGGTTCCTTCAATACCAAGAAGCGAGGAGATGATTGACAGGATAATGCTGAAGAATAAAGCATACCAGAATCCGTCAACATAAAAACCACGGATGAAATGACTTGCAAGCATGATGATGGCAGCATTGATAACCAGGAGAAATAGTCCGAATGTGAAGATGGTAATGGGAATCGTAAGGATAACGAGCAGTGGTTTAAGAAATGCATTCAGCAAAGCCAGTACCAGAGCTACCAGGATGGCTGTTGTGAAACCGGCCAGCTCAACCCCCGGCAGAATATAAGCAGCAATAACTGCTGATATCGATGTGATGATGATTCTAAGCAGTAAATTCATTTGAACAATAATTTAATTGAACAATCGTAATAAAAGCCGATGACTTTCTGAATTAATATTTCAATAGTAAATGAAGTACAAGGGCATATGAAGGAAAAATTTCTCCCAAATTGGTGATGGCTTTTACCGATTTGAGAAGGTTTGCGAACTTATCGCCAGTTATATCCTGATATTTTTTCATCATGGAAGGCTATTTTTTACAACCTGATAACTTTCCGCGAAAGTTTCCCCGGCTTCTCCCCCAAGTTCCAGCCAGATTTCCTGTATCCTCTCATAACGATGTTCAGGGTGCGGGTGTGTACTCAGAAACTCGGGAGGCTGTAGACTTCCGTCAATTTTCTTAAAGAATTCTCCCACACCTCTGGCATCATAGGAAGTCTGATACAGGTATCTCACACTATACTTATCTGCCTCATATTCAGCATCCCGGCTAAAAGCGAGGGTTGCTACTCCCGCTGCCAGGTTGGCCGCTATTTCAGCCAAAACGCCCGGATTTGTCCCAAGCAGAACCCCCAACAATATCTGGATACCATACGCTTTGGTTAACTGGTCTGTTGAATGGCGTCTGTCCGCATGAGCCATTTCATGTCCCATGACTCCTGCAAATTGAGATTCATCATCCAAAAACTTAATGATACCGGTATATATACAAATGTAACCTCCCGGAGCACAGAAAGCATTCAAAACATTATCATCATGCAGGATATCAATTTCCCAATCAAATCTTTCTGAATAAATCAGGTCTCCGGATACCAGGATGGAATCCCTGATCCGGTACATATGGCTGTAAGCCGCCCCATATTGAGTTTTATCCAATAGGGGATACTTTTCCGGATTGGATCGGATCTCTTTTTTCAGTTCCTCACCAAGCGCAATATCATCATTCACTGAAAATAAATTAAATGAATTGTCCTGGTCTTCCTTTTTGGAGCAGGAGATCACAACCAGAGGAAAGATCAGAATTAAAATTAAAGTTCTGGTAGTCATTTCAATTGATATTTAAAGTATAACATTTTTTTACCATAGTTGAGTATACAGTACAAAATTAAGTTTTTATTTTGGTATGATTCGAATATGATAAGCACTTAAAGGTTCTGCATGTAAATCCGGAATTAAAAAACAGGTGATGCTATGATACAACTTTATAACCGTTATTGCTGTCATGTAGAATATCTGAATTTTGGCATAACAAATGATTGTTGAATTTTGGTTAATGCATCAATGAAATCCTGTCTGCTTTAGGGTAAAGTCAGATTTTCTGTTTCCTGATGTTTTATTCAAACAAGGATAGCCAGATGACATATTTACAGATTCAATTAATTTTGTGCTTTTCATTGTAATGAAATGCAGAGTTTTGTATGAATTATTTTTGTTAATTTAGCCGCCATATACTGTGGACACAAAATACATGAAATACATAAGCATATCTCTCAGCCTGTTTCTTCTGCTGATCACTCATTTTGAACTCAAGTCCCAACAAGAGCAGCATAATGTGCACAATATGTTCAATCAGGTTTCTTACAATCCTGGTTTTGCAGGCAGTATTGGAGGAATCTGTGCAACCGGCCTTGTAAGGCAGCAGTGGGTTGGATTTAAAGACCAGTTAGGAAACAATGTGGCGCCACAGTCCTATTCGATTAACATTCACAGCCCTGTCAATCTGCTGCATGGAGGAATCGGAGCTTCTATCTACCAGGATCAGCTTGGTTACCAAAAAGAAATTGGAGTAAAGCTTATGTATGCTTACCGTCGCGATATAGGCATGGGAAACCTGGGGGTTGGAGCGCAGTTTGGTTTTATCAACGGAACCATTGATTTCAATACATTAAGGGAAGGAGCAAGAGATCAGGGTGATCCTCTCCTGGAAGGCAGGGCAGATGAAAGCGATATGCTCCTTGATTTTGGAGTAGGCATCCATTATGTAGTGCCTGAGAAATTTTACCTGGGTATTTCAAGCACAAGGCTTTCTGAACAACGATCTTCAACGCTTGCCTACACTACCAAAAGACACTATTATCTGAATGCAGGTTATGAATTTTCTTTTCCGGGTAATCCCGTATATGTTATAGAACCTTCTTTGCTGATCAAGTCAGATGGGGTGAAAACCCAGTATGATATTGCCGGATTGTTGAAATACAATAATATTGTTTGGGGTGGCGTTAGCTATAGCGCTTTACGAAACATGGATCCTCTTTCTGTTCTTTTTGGATTGAGAATTAAAGATGTAAGGATAGGATATGGTTACACTATCCCCACCTCAAAGATAGGCAGCAGTGGTAGTCATGAAATCATGGTTGGCTATTGTTTCCAGATTAAATTTGAAAGAGGACGGCAGAGTTATAAAAACACAAGGTTCTTGTAGATAATGCCTGATGTAACCTTTTTTTTATTGAATTTGTAAAATACTTTCTTATAGATACATATATTTGCAAAATATTGTACTGAATAAAATCAGCCTTCAAATGAAAAGAGTCTTTTTATATCTGGCCATAATTATTTTTCTTGGGAGCTGCGGAAGCTCGGGTAATGGCGAACTGATCGGTGTTCAGGGCCGTAAGCCATAATATCAACCCACGCCATATGGAATGGCATACATCCCTTTGGGCAGTTTTACAATGGGTACCGGCGATGAAGATGCATTTTACGGTATGGTCTCCCAGCCAAAAACCATTACTATTTCTGCCTTCTACATGGATGAAACTGAAATTACCAACAACGAATACCGGCAATTTGTTTATTGGGTGAGGGATTCAATTGCCCGGGTTCTTCTTGGTGATTTCAGACCCGAAAGTTATTTAATTGAGGAAAATAGAAGAACCGGAGAAATATATGATCCGCCATATCTGAATTGGAGTACCAGAATCAACTGGTCGGGAGAGGACGAAAGAGAAATTCTGGAGGAGATGTTTCTCCCGGAACAGGAGCGGTTCTTCAGAAGAAGGGAGATAGATACCCGAAAATTGAATTATGAGTACTATTGGGTTGACTTACAGGCCGCAGCGAGAAAAGACTTTTCAAGAAGGGGGGATGCAGAGAAAGGATTATTTTCAAACAGACCCCAGGGGCTGCAGGACAGGTCAGTTTACGTCAGGAAAGAGGTGGTCAATGTTTACCCCGATACACTTGTCTGGCTGCACGATTATTCATATTCATTCAATGAACCCCTTACCCAGAAATACTTTTACCATCCCGCTTACGATAACTATCCGGTTGTAGGTGTCAGCTGGAAACAGGCCAAAGCTTTTTGTGTCTGGAGAACGGAGCTGAAGAACTCATTCCTGGCATCAAGGAAAGATGAACCAAGTATTCATGATTACCGGTTACCCACCGAAGCTGAATGGGAGTGGGCAGCACGTGGAGGACATGAATACAATCCATATCCATGGGGAGGACCTTATACACGTAATGATAAGGGTTGTTTTCTTGGAAATTACAAACCGCTCAGGGGTAATTATACAGATGATGGCGGTGCAACACCTATCATAGTTGCACATTATCCGTCCAATGACTGGGGATTGTATGATATGGCCGGTAACGTTGCTGAATGGACTGGTGATGCGTTCGATGAATCATCCTACAATTTCACCTGGGACCTGAATCCGTTTTATCAATATAACGCCGATGAGAACGATCCTCCAGTGCTCAAAAGAAAAGTTGTCAGGGGAGGCTCCTGGAAAGATATTGCCCAATATCTGCAGGTTTCATACCGGACATACGAGTACCAGGATACTGCAAAATCGTACATCGGTTTTCGCTGTGTGCAGCCTTATCTGGGTCGGCAGAAAGATGATAATCCTGCTAAGGCATCTCACATCTATAAAAAGTAAATGAAGGAATTCAATCATCCATTTAATAATTTTTATAAACTTTATCACTTATCATGGGATTAAATAACATCGTCAGAAGCAGAGGCTTTAAGAATTTTATGTCGAAGCTTTATGGTTGGGGAGCTGCAGTCGTTATTTTAGGTGCTCTCTTCAAAATCAACCACTATCCTGGTGCCGAATATATGCTCATTGTGGGACTCGGTACGGAATCCTTGATCTTTTTCTTCTCAGCTTTCGAACCTCCCCACGTAGAGCCTGATTGGAGCCTGGTTTACCCCGAACTCGCAGGAATGTAC
>JBLRXC010000012.1:0-43060 GCA_047920975.1 Bacteroidales bacterium
GGTAGGCATGCCGGTAACCTGGCCCTTAGCTTTTTGCCCGATGGCGGGGTGTTTCTGGCGGGTGGCATTCCGAATAAAATATTTTCAAAACTTAGCGATGGATCTTTTAAAAAAGCTTTTCTGAACACGGGTAGAATGGAAAAAGTTGTTTCATCTATTCCTGTTCATGTAATTAACAACAACCGGACTGCCCTGCGTGGTGCAGCCCAATTAGCATTTGAACAATTAAAAACTCAATAATGAAAAAAAAAATCAATCAACTTAGCATTAATACCATCCGCACCCTTTCCATGGACGCAGTTCAGGAAGCCAACTCAGGCCATCCCGGAACACCGATGGCCATGGCACCGGTAACTTTTACACTTTACGACCGGTTTATGAAATTCAACCCTGTAAATCCTCATTGGATGAACAGAGACCGTTTTGTCCTTTCGGCAGGCCATGCTTCTATGTTACTTTACGGAACTTTACATGTAATGGGTTACGACCTTAGCCTGGACGACATCAAAGCATTTCGCCAGTTGGGCAGCAAATGCCCGGGGCATCCTGAATACGGTCATACGCCTGGTGTTGAAACAACCACTGGTCCTCTGGGACAGGGTGTGGCCACCAGTGTGGGATTTGCCATTGCGCAAAAATGGATGGCCACACGATACAACAAGCCGGACTTTATCCTCTTCGACTACAATATTTTTAGCCTTGCAGGCGATGGTTGTATGATGGAAGGCATTTCTGGTGAGGCCGCCTCGCTGGCCGGGCATTTGGGATTGGACAACCTAATCTGGATTTACGATAACAACAACATTACCATCGAGGGCAACACCAGCCTTGCTTTTAGCGAAGATGTAGGTGCCCGGTTCGATGCTTATGGATGGAATGTGCTGAAAGTAGCCGATGCAAACGACCTGACGGAGCTCGGAAAGGCTTTTGAAAAAGCAAAAACCAGTCTGCAAAAACCAACACTGATCATAATCAACAGCCACATTGCGTATGGCGCACCAAAAAAACAGGATACCCATGGCGCTCATGGATCTCCGCTGGGAGAGCAGGAAATCAGGGATACCAAAGAATTTTACGGATGGAATCCTGATCAGAAGTTTTATGTGCCTGATGATGTAAAGCAATATGGCCTGGAAATAACTGCACGGGGTAAAAAGCAAAACGATGAATGGAATGATCTGTTTGACAAATACAAGGTTGAATATCCCCAATTAGCTGCCGAACTGGAACTGATTAAAAATCGCAAATTGCCGGCAGGTTGGGAAGACAATATACCGGCATTTGAACCCGGAACAAAAGTTTCGGGCAGAAGTGCCAGCGCAAAAGTACTCAATGCCATTGCTTCCAAAATTCCATTTATGATCGGAGGTTCGGCTGACTTGTCCCCGTCAACTCTCACAGATTTGAAAGATGAGGAAAGTTTTCAAAAAGATAATTTTGGCGGCAGAAACCTTCATTACGGAATACGCGAGCATGCCATGGGCGCTATCGCCAACGGTATTGCCCTGAGCGGTTTAAAAACATTCGCTTCCACCTTCCTGGTTTTTTCAGACTATGCCCGCGGGGCCATCCGTCTATCGGCTTTGATGAATCTTCCGATAACCTATGTTTTTACCCACGACAGTATTGGAGTTGGTGAAGACGGCCCAACCCACCAGCCCATTGAGCAGCTTGCATCGCTAAGGGCAATGCCCAAGCTGGAGGTCATCCGTCCGGGCGATGCTAATGAAGTAGCCGTTTTGTGGAAATACATCATGGAATCAGAAAATACGCCAACTGCATTGATCCTTAGCAGGCAGGACTTACCGGTATTTGACAGGACAAAGTACGCCGCTGCAGATGGAGCTTTAAAAGGGGCTTATGTTTTGGCAGATTGTGCCGGAATGCCGGAGGTGATCCTAATAGCTACCGGATCGGAATTACAACTGGCAGTTGAAGCCTACGAAAAGCTGAAACTTGAGGGTGTAAAGATTAGGGTTGTGAGTTTACCCAATTGGAAACTTTTTGACAGACAAGAGGCAGCCTATCAGGATTCAGTATTCCCGTCATCAGTACGTGCCCGCATTGCCGTTGAGGCAGGATCGAATTTTGGCTGGGAAAAATATACTGGATTGAATGGCCGGGTGATTGGCATGGAAACTTTCGGTGCTTCCGGCAAAATAAACCACTTATTGGAAAACTTTGGATTAACAGTCGAAAATATCATCGCAAACGCCAAATCACTTATTAAAAATAATTCAGTATGAAAATAGGTATCGCATCAGACCATGGAGGCTTCGAAATGAAGCAAATCTTCAAAAACCGGCTTATTGAAATGAATTTCGATGTGGTCGATTTCGGTAATCAACGATTGGATCCTCAGGATGATTATCCTGATTATGTCATTCCACTTGCAAAAGCTGTTGCCCGACACGAGGTTGACCGTGGCATTGCCATTTGCGGAAGCGGTGTTGGGGCTTCCATAGCAGCGAATAAAATATCAGGAGTGAGGGCAGCCCTGGTCCATGACCACTTTTCTGCACGCCAGGGTGTTGAAGATGATGACATGAACTTACTATGCCTGGGAGGCAAGATCATTGGCATTGAAAAGGCCCTGGATCTGGCAACCACATTTTTGGAATCAAAATTCTCAAATGCCGAACGTCATAAGAGGAGACTTCATAAAATAGACATGACAGCTTCAAACAGCAATAATATTTTCTGATCGTAAATAAAAAAATCTTAACTTAAAGAAACACAATAATGAATAAAAACACGCAACAACTCCGCCGTCAGGGTGTGAGCATCTGGCTCGATAACATCACCCGTAAGATTCTCGATGATGGAACCCTTGAGCAATACATCAAAGATTTGGGCATTACCGGCCTCACCTCCAACCCTTCTATTTTTGAGGCTGCCATCGCAGGGACAAAGGACTATGACAGCGCCATCAAAGCAACAGAAAATCTCAAACTTACGGATGAGGACATATTTTTTAATCTGGCAGTAGAGGACATTCGGCGTGCTGCCGACCTGTTCATGCCGGTTTATGAGCAAACCAACGGACTGGACGGTTTCGTATCGATCGAAGTATCACCATTGCTGGCCTACAATACAGAGAGCACCATTCAGGCTGCAAAAAAAATCCATCAAATGGTCGATCGCCCAAATGCTTTTATCAAGATTCCGGGAACCCCCGAAGGCATCCCAGCCATCGAACAAGCCATTGCCGAGGGTATCCCTATCAATGTAACCCTGCTCTTCTCGCCCGAACAATACCTGGAAGCAGCCAAAGCCTGGTTGAGAGGGATAGAACAAAGGATCGAAAAAGGTCTGAATCCTGATGTGCGCTCAGTGGCTTCTGTCTTTGTAAGCCGATGGGATAAAGCCATCGCCGATCGTGTACCCGCCGTTTTGCAAAATAAATCAGGCATCGCAGTTATGCAAAAAACCTATAGGCAATACCTCCAGTTTCTGCAATCACCGGAAGTGAGAAAGGTAATGAATTATGGAGTTTTCCCCCAACGCCTGCTGTGGGCAAGTACCGGGACAAAAGATCCCAGGGCTTCCGACATTTTATACATAAAAGGCCTGGTTGCACCCTACACCGTGAACACCATTCCCGAAAACACCTTGCTGGCTTTTACCGATCATGGCGAAACAGGAGAACCGTTAAACGGAGATGTGTCCGATGCAGAGTACATAATACATCAAACTGAAAGCCATGGCGTGGATTACCGGCAACTGCCCACTCAGCTACAGCAGGAAGGGGCAGCGGCATTCAACAAATCATGGGAAAATCTCATTCAAAGTATCACCGCCAAACGTAGTCAAATATAGAAATATGAACACATTAACCAATTCAGCAAGCTGGAAATCACTTCAGCAACATTTTGATGAAATAAAAGACCAGCACCTCAGAACCTTTTTTGCCGGCAACAACAACCGCGCGCAGCAATTTATGATTGATGATGCCGGTATTTACTTTGATTTTTCGAAACACCGCATCACGCGAAAAACGCTTGAACTGTTGATAACGCTTGCTGCTGAAAGCGGACTTGAAAAGAAAATCGAAGCCATGTTTTCAGGTGAAAAGATCAATACCACCGAAAACCGTGCTGTACTGCACACAGCGTTGCGTGCGCCCAAAGATGCCATTATTCAGTTTGAAGGTCGCAATGTAGTTCCCGATGTGCACGAGGTGCTCGACAAAATGAGCGGTTTTGCCAACGAGATCAGAAACGAAACCTGGAAAGGTTTTACAGGCAAGCCGCTTAAAAATATTGTGAACATTGGCATTGGGGGCTCCGACCTGGGACCTGTGATGGCTTATGAAGCCCTGAAATTTTATGCCGACCGCTCGCTTATGCTCCGCTTTGTTTCCAATGTTGACGGTAATGATTTTGCCGAAGCGGTACAGGGATTGGATGCAGAAGAAACACTTTTCATCGTTTCATCCAAAACCTTCACAACCCTTGAAACTATGACCAATGCGCGCACAGCACGCCAATGGTTGCTTAGGTCGCTTCACGACGAAAAAGCCGTTGCCAAACACTTTGTGGCCGTTTCCACCAACGAAAAGGAAGTCGCCCGTTTTGGGATCGATACCCGAAACATGTTTGGCTTTTGGGATTGGGTGGGTGGCAGGTATTCGATGGATGCAGCCATCGGGCTTTCGACAATGATCGCTATTGGGCCTGATAATTTCCTGCGCTTACTGAACGGATTCCGCCAAATGGACGAACATTTCCTCAACACCCCTTTCGAAAGAAACATACCGGTAATTATGGGATTACTCACGGTTTGGTACACCAACTTTTTCGGAGCACAAACACAGGCAGTTTTGCCTTACGAAAATTACCTCAAGCGCTTTCCGGCATACCTGCAGCAACTCACCATGGAAAGCAACGGAAAATACATCACCCTCGGCGGAGAAAAAGTGGACTACAACACCAGTCCCATATTCTGGGGCGAGCCCGGAACAAACGGACAACATTCGTTCTACCAACTCATCCACCAGGGAACCCACCTGATTCCCTGCGATTTCATCGGATTTAAACGGCCGCTCAACGATTTGCCTCCGCATCAGGATTACCTGATGGCCAACATGATTGCCCAGGGGGAAGCGCTGGCTTTTGGAAAAACTGCCGAAGAGGTGCGCAGTGAAGGTATTGCCGGGCAGTTAGTTCCACACAAAGTTTTTGAAGGCAACCGCCCCTCATCTACCTTTTTTCTCGATCAACTGACCCCCGAAAACCTTGGAAAACTTATTGCCATGTACGAGCACAGCGTGTTTGTGCAGGGCGTCATCTGGGGGATCAATCCATTCGACCAAATGGGTGTTGAACTGGGAAAGGTGCTGGCACAAAATATCATTCCCGAGTTACAGGGAAGTCAGGCCCTGAATCACGACAGTTCTACCAATGCATTGATTGAATTTTACCGCAACACATCCCGGCAATGATCAAAGCGGTAATTTTCGACCTTGACGGGACCCTTATTCAAACAGAAGTGCTGAAAGCCCGTTCGTATGCCCGGGCCATTCATCAGCTCACAGACCTGGCCGTTGCTGAGGATGATGTTTTGAAAGGTTTCAAAAAACTGGTTGGCCTTTCCAGGGCCGAAGTGGTAATGGGACTGATGAATCAATTTCAAAAGCAATTGGCAGCTTCACTTAAGAAGGATGATCCGGATTTTCTGAAACATGCCATCCTTAAAGAGCGTATGGCCATCTATCACAAATATATCGACAACCCGGATGTCCTGTCAGATTTTGTATGCCCATTCAATCTGGGATTGCTAAACAAGTTGTATAGCGACCACTATCGGATTGCCCTGGCCACCATGTCGCACATCAAGGAAGTAGAAAAGGTTATGAAAGTATTGCAGATAAAAGAAAAACTGGCACTTGTGATTACCCGCGACAAAATATCCAACGGAAAACCGGATCCTGAGATTTATCTCGCCACAATGAAAAAGTTGAACCTTGTAGCCAGCGAATGCCTGGTTATTGAAGATTCGATGAACGGAATTAAAGCTGCACTCAATGCAAACCTGAACGTTTTTGCTGTTACCAACGACCTCACCCGCGAATCGGTACACGCAGCGGAACTGCTTCCCGATGAGTTTATCATTGATGACCTTACCCTGCTAAAAGATACGGTTTACAAATTTTTATCCACACATTAATCCAGCTTGTACCATGAAATTTTTTACTCCTGATGCTATTGAAGTAATTGCGGTTACTACCACACAAATGATCGAAATCGATCGTATTGTCATCGAAGAAACCGGGCCTAATCTTTCCCAGATGATGGAAAATGCCGGGCGCAATCTGTGTATGCTCACCATCGAAAAACTAGGCAACGACTGGAACAAGGCAAAAATTCTTGTGCTGGCCGGAACAGGCGGCAATGGAGGCGGCGGTATTTGTGCTGCGCGGCACCTTGCCAATCGCGGCGCCGATTTAACGGTTTGCATCACCGATGCTGCCCGGCTGAAGGAGGTGCCTGCCCGACAGTTGCACATTCTCAGGGGCACTGCGGCAAATGTAATCAAGGTGGAAGATCTTGATCAACAGTATCCCGACATTATCCTTGATGCCATCATCGGCTACAGCTTAAAAGGCGAGCCTGCCGGAAATTCTCTGAAGATGATCCAATGGGTGAATCAGCAGCAGGCTCCGGTTATTTCGCTGGATGTACCTTCGGGAATTGATGCCACCACCGGTAAACAAGCCATCAACCACATCCAACCCACAGCAACCCTTACGCTGGCTTTGCCCAAAACCGGGCTTTTGCCCGAAGTAAACGGGGAATTGTATTTGGCCGACATCGGTATTCCGGGAAAGGTTTATCAGCAAATGCAGTTAGATTACACATCGCCATTTGGGAAGGATTATTTAGTAAAACTGAAAACCAGGTAAAGATGAAAGAAAATATCATTTTGCAATCAACAATAAGCTGCCCCAATTGTGGTCACCAATCAGAAGAAATCATGCCAACAGATACTTGTCAATATTTTTATGAGTGTGAAAACTGCCGGACAGTATTAAAACCACAACAGGGCGATTGTTGTGTGTATTGCAGCTATGGTAGCATGAAATGTCCTTCAAAGCAAAAAAATGGCTAATGCAGTTGCCCTGTATAGTTTATTGATGCCAACACGGTTTGCCAACACCGAAGCATTCTCCACAAAATTAACGACCTAAGGCAATGTTTTTATGCCAGTTAAGGAAAACTGGGCATTGCAATAGATCCCGTATCATTTATTTAGATTTTGTATAAATTTCAAACCAACTAAAACACACATCGAAATTTTTCTATTTTTGCATTCAAGTAATTTACTTGGATTACCGGAATATGAAAATTCATACTTCAGTCAGATATGGTTTGAGAGCCCTCATAGAAATCGGGAAAAATAGTACTCCTCTTTTGCAGAAAGAAATATCCAAAAATCAGGATATTCCGCTCAACTACCTTGATGAAATCATTTCCGGATTAAAGAACGCAGGACTCATCAGTAATTATGGCGGGCGGGGAAGTGGATATATTTTGGCTAAAAGCCCTGCTAATATAAGTGTTTACATGGCTTATCGTGCATTTAGCCCGGATTTACAACTGGTAAATTGTACGTGTGAAACAAATGAATGTAAGCGTACCAATGTTTGTCCGGCCAAAGATTTCTGGTTTGAATTAAACACTCAAATAAGAGAAATAATGACACAGACATCCATAGAAAGCTTTCTGGAAAAAGAAAATATTATAAATGAAACGAATTAAAGCAACATTATTTTTTATTCTTAAATTAAACTTTATGAAACAATTAAGTTGGTTTTTACTGATATTTGTTATGACCGCACTTGTCATAACAGGTTGTAACAAAGAAGATGAACCTGATCCGGTTCCTGATACAAGTGCTTACGATAATGCTGATTTATCAAAAGGCGGAATTATGTACGATAAATTTTGGAGTACCGAAGCCGGGTATGACCAAAATAATCAGTATTACGCCACTTTAAGTGAAAATGGTGATTTTTTTAGGTGTAAACAATGTCATGGTTGGGATGGGCTTGGTACTACAGGTGCCTATATCAACCGCGCACCCAAAACAACCCGTCCTAATGTTAACAGCCTGAACCTATACCAGATAGCACAGTCAAAAACTCCACAGGAATTATTTGATGCAATGAAGGCAACAAATGGAAGACGCGATATTTCTTATGATCTTTCAGCGTATAATCCTGAAACGAATGCTGACGAAGGGGATAAAATGCCCAATTTTACGCAGCTTCTTACTGACGCACAAATATGGGATGTTGTCAAGTTTATGAAAGACGGTATTTTTGACGTAAGTCAATTGTATGACGCAACCACTACGGGCACTTATCCTGCAGGAAGTTATACATTATCAAATATTGGAAAGGATGGCAATGCTGCTAACGGCAAAGCTTACTATGCGGCGAATTGTGCTCAATGTCATGGTGCTGATGGTACAAATTTTGAGTTGGAAGGTAAAACGGTGGGAGATTTTACCCGGTCCAAAGCCTATGAAGTGCAGCATAAAGTTAAATACGGACAACTTGGATCGACTATGGTTGGAGAATTTGATATCACCCTGAACCAGATGAAGGATCTCTACAAAGCGCTCGCCGATGAAACCGCTTTTCCGGATGAACCTACAGGAAACTCGCCGGTATCTATGGGTGGAATAATGTACGATAAATTTTGGAGCACTGAAGCCGGATACGATCAGAATCATCAGTATTACACCACTTTAAGTGAAAATGGTGATTTTTTTAGATGTAAACAATGTCATGGTTGGGATGGCCTTGGCTCTGCTGGCGCCTATATAAACCGCGCACCCAAAACAACCCGTCCTAATGTTAACAGCCTGAATCTATACCAGACAGCACAGTTAAAAACTGAACAGGAATTGTTTGATGCATTGAAGGCAACAAATGGAAGGCGCGATATTTCTTATGACCTTTCGACCTATGACCCTGAAACAAATGCTACGGAAGGTGATAAAATGCCCAATTACAACCAGTTATTGACTGACGAGCAAATATGGAATATTGTTATATTTATGAAACAAGGCATGTTTGATGTGAGTGAATTATATGATGCCGTATACACAGGCTCCTATCCTACAGGAAGTTATGCTTTGTCAAATATTGGGAAAAATGGCAATGCCGATAACGGTAACACATTCTATGCTTCAAATTGTGCTCAATGTCATGGTGAAGATGGTACAGCAATTGGTCTGGAAGGCAAAACGGTGGGAGATTTTACCCGGTCGAAAGCTTATGAAGTGCAGCATAAGGTTAAATACGGACAACTTGGATCGTCTATGGTGGGCGAGTTCCAAATCGAAATTGATCAGATGAAGGACTTGTACAAAGCACTGGCAGACGAATCCAATTTCCCTGATTAAAAAATCTTTTTGCTTAGTAGAAGCAGCAAATAGTAACACCTGTTTGCTGCTTTTTTTATTTATACATGCAATGGCCGAATTGAAAAAGCGGGTTGTTGGCACTTACCGGCAGCGAAGTAAGGTTAAAAATTTTATTCTTGTTTAAACAGAAAAAAGAACTGTGCCCCTACAATCTGTCTGATATTCTTGGATGAGCATACCCACAGTTTCACAACACCTGTGAAAACTCAAAGATGGGAACTTCATTGAAAGCAGAAGAGAAGAATATAGTATTTTTTATTCTCTCCTGTCAGGAAACGATAATTTCTTAACCTGATTAATTCATGAATTTTATGAATTAATCAGGTTAAGAAGTAAAATCCTTTGAGCTTTCAATAATGTGGTATTATAGATTCTTTTTGAAGTCTGTCAGGAATTAAGAAAATCATTGACCAATCAGCAGTAATAAAATCGAAACAAAAATTTAAAATAATGAACACAAAAATTTCACAGGCAATTGTTGGCGGCCTTGCAGCCACATTGGTAATGACACTGATTATGATGTTAGGCCCCATGATGGGCATGCCCAAAATGAACCCGGCAGCCATGCTCTCCATGATGATGGGCTTCCCATTGATTGTTGGCTGGATCATGCACTTTATGATTGGCGTCATCTTTGCGCTAATGTATATATACTTCATGCTTCCGCTACTCAAAAAATTAAAGAACAGGATTGTAAAAGGAGCTATTTTTGGTATGGCAGCGTTTGTATTTGCACAGATTGCCATGATGATTATGGGCGCCCTGTTTGGTGGCATGCCCTCACCCGAAGGCAGTATGGTGGTGATGATGATCGGTAGCATTATGGGTCATGTAATATTTGGTATAGTGGTAGCACTATTTGTAAAAGAGTCTCAATCATAAGTCAAAAAACTTCGCATCACTTTTCTTTTGGTGGGGTGATAGTTTACAAACGAACAGATAAATGTGTCAATAATTTACCATGGATGCCGAAAAGATTAGATTATCCGAATCGGATCACCAAACCAAGAACTGGAAAAAATGGGGGCCATACCTCAGCGAACGTCAATGGGGAACGGTGCGGGAAGATTACAGTGCTTCAGGCAATGCATGGGAGTATATAACACACGAAGCAGCGCGAAGCAAGGCCTTTCGATGGGGCGAAGAAGGAATTGGTGGGATCAGCGATGACCGCCAGTTACTTTGCTTTTCAGTAGCCCTGTGGAATGGTGGAGACCCGATCATCAAAGAACGGTTGTTTGGTTTGTCGGGTACTGAGGGTAACCACGGAGAAGATGTAAAGGAGTATTATTTTTATCTTGACAATACACCCACCCATTCCTACATGAAGATGCTGTATAAGTATCCGCAGCATTTATTTCCTTATGCAGAGCTGGTAGAACAAAATAAAAACCGAAGCAAAACCCAGCCCGAATTTGAAATATGCGACACAGGGGTTTTTGACGATAGTCGCTATTTTGATGTTTTTATCGAATATGCAAAGGGAGGTGAAGATGATATTTTAATTAAAATCACTCCCTTCAACCGGGGTGATAAACCGGCTGCGATTCATGTAATTCCGCAGCTTTGGTTCCGTAACACGTGGTCGTGGGGGTATTCGGAACAGAAACCAGAAATGAGCCTATCGGCCAAAAATGTGATTGAAGTAACACATCAAAAACTGGGAAAATATTGGCTATATGCTGACGGCATCATGGAACCTCTGTTTTGCGAAAATGAAACGAACCAACATAAGTTGTATTCTAAAGGATCAAAACAAGGTTTTTTTAAGGATGGGATCAATAATTTTATTGTGAACAGAGACAAGGGGGCCATTCATCCTGAAAATACAGGTACAAAGGCCGGATTGAATTACCAGGAAACAATCGATGCTGGTGGGCAGTCCGTCATCAGTTTAAGACTTACAAACCGCGAATTGGCCGATCCTTTTGACAACTTTACAACGATTTTTGAGAAAAGAAAAATAGAAGCAGATCTTTTTTACAATGGTGTTGCCTCCGGTTTGAATGATGAATTAAAAGACATCCAACGACAGGCCCTGGCCGGGATGCTGTGGAACAAACAATTTTATTATTTCGATGTTCCACAGTGGCTAAAAGGCGATCCTTCGCAACCCAGCCCTCCCGACCAGCGTCGGAATGGCCGCAACAAAGCGTGGCAACACCTGAACAATGCCGATATCATTTCCATGCCCGACAAATGGGAATACCCCTGGTATGCTGCGTGGGATTTGGCTTTTCACTGCATCACCCTGGCCATGGTGGATGCACAGTTTGCCAAAGAACAATTGAAGCTGCTTACCCGCGAATGGTATATGCACCCCAATGGCCAACTACCGGCTTATGAATGGAATTTTTCGGATGTAAATCCACCCGTACATGCCTGGGCCACCTGGCGGGTTTATAAAATAGATCAGAAACAAAAGCAAGGCGATGGCGATCGTGCTTTCCTGGAATCGGTGTTTCACAAGTTGCTGCTGAATTTCAACTGGTGGGTGAACAGAAAGGATGAACAGAACAACAATGTTTTTCAGGGAGGATTTTTAGGCCTGGATAACATTGGTGTATTCGACCGGAGCGCCGAAATACCGGGAGGAGGAAATCTTGAGCAGGCCGATGCAACAGCCTGGATGGCCATGTACTCGTTGAACATGATGCGCATTGCACTCGAATTAGCCATTGAAAATCCTGTGTATGGTGACCTGGCAACCAAATTTCTGGAGCATTTCCTTTACATTGCCGGTGCCATGGCCAACATCAGCGGCGATGGTATAGATTTATGGGATGAACAGGATGAGTTTTTTTATGATGTCCTCCATGCCAATGGCAAATACGAAAAATTAAAAGTCAGATCCATGGTTGGACTGATTCCGCTTTTTGCCGTTGAAGTACTCGAACCGGAAGTCATGAAAAAAAATCCTGAATTTGCCGGGCGTACCAATTGGTTTCTCAATTATCGCCCCGACCTTGCCGCCCTCGTTTCGAGGTGGACTGAAGAAGGCAAAGGCGAACGCCGGCTTTTCTCGTTGCTCAGGGGCAGCAGGCTCAAAAAAATACTGAAACGGATGCTGGATGAGTCAGAATTCCTTTCACCCTTTGGAATAAGGTCGCTCTCAAAAATATATCAAAACAAACCCTATACTTTTACAGTGCAAAATCAGCAATTCATTGTTGACTATCAACCTGGTGAGTCCACCGTCGATTTATTCGGTGGTAACTCGAACTGGCGCGGGCCGGTCTGGTTTCCCCTTAATTTTATGATCATCGAATCGTTGCAACGCTTTCATCATTATTATGGCGATGATTTCAAAGTTGAACACCCGACAAACTCAGGTAAGTTTATGACATTGAAAGGTATTGCTGATGAATTATCTGAAAGGCTTGTTACCCTCTTCAGCTCAGATGATCAAAACAAACGGCCGCTTTATGGCAGCCACAAGCTATTTCAAACCGACCCTCACTTTAAACCCTATGTGCTTTTTTATGAGTACTTTCACGGTGATAACGGAAAAGGATTAGGGGCTTCACATCAAACCGGCTGGACCGGTCTGATCGCAAAGCTACTTCAATCCAAGCCTGTGAAAAGTTAATAAAATCATTAAATACGAAACAAAATAATATTGGAATGAAAGCAATCTGGAACAATCAAATCATTGCCGAAAGCGATGATATCGTCAATGTGGAAGGCAATAGTTACTTTCCTGCCGATTCGGTAAGAAAGGAGTACCTTCGCGAATCTCAAACCCATACACGATGTCCCTGGAAAGGAACCGCATCATATTACAGCCTCGAAGTAAATGGCAAAATCAACAAAGATGCTGTCTGGTACTACCACGAACCCAAAGAACTCGCAAAAGTGATCAAAGGCAGGGTGGCTTTTTGGAAAGGGGTTAAAATAGAAAAATAACCGGTTTTTTACAGAAATAAAATTATCATTTTGAAACAGATTAAAGGGCAAATTACGACACAGGAATTGATCAGATTGATATCTTTCCCTGATGTTCGTCTGGTAGATATCCGCCCATTTGAAGCTTACAACGGATGGACATTGAATAATGAAAAACGCGGAGGCCATATACAGGGAGCAAAAAGCCTCCCGGCTAATTGGCTTCAATACATCGACTGGATTGAAATGGTGCGCAAAAAACAAATCCATCCCAATCACACCATCGTAGTTTACGGATACGAAAATGATAAAACAGAGGCTGTGGCTGAAAGATTTCGTCAATCGGATTATGATAATGTGCAGGCCTATCACCACTTCAAGGATGATTGGTCGGCCAATGCTGATTTACCCATGCAAAAACTTGAACGCTTTCACAAGCTGGTTTCAGCAGACTGGGTTAATCAGTTAATTAAAGGAGAATTACCTCAGCATTATGATAATGATAGGTTTGTTCTTGTCCATGCTCACTACCGCAACCGAGATGCCTACCTGAGCGGCCATATTCCCGGTGCCATCGACATGGACACACTGGCCATGGAAGCCCCTGAAACCTGGAACCGGCGAAGCCCGGAGGAATTAAAAACAGCACTGGAAATGCATGGCATCACGGCTGATACTACTGTAGTGCTTTACGGAAAATTCATGTTCCCCGATAATGCAGATGAATTTCCGGGCAGCGCTGCCGGCGATATTGGCGCCATCCGCAATGCCTTTATCATGATGTATGCCGGCGTGAAGGATGTGCGTATCCTCAACGGTGGATTTCAGTCGTGGCAGGATGCAGGTTATGAAATCTCAACAGAAGATGTTCCCAAAATACCGGTGAGCGATTTTGGCGTCAACATCCCTGTTCATCCCGAATTGGCAGTGGATACGCCCGAAGCTAAAGAAATGCTGAAATCCAAAGATGCCGAGCTGGTTTGTGTACGAAGCTACCCTGAGTACATTGGCGAAGTGAGCGGCTACAATTACATCGAAGCCAAAGGGCGGATTCCCGGGGCTGTATTTGCCGATTGCGGCACTGATGCCTATCACATGGAGAATTACCGGAATTTTGACCATACCACCCGTGAGTTTCATGAAACAGCAGAAATCTGGAAAAACCACGGCATTATCCCCGAAAAGCACCTGGCTTTTTACTGTGGCACCGGCTGGCGCGGCAGTGAGGCCTGGTTCAATGCCTGGCTTATGGGCTGGCCAAGGGTTTCAGTGTATGACGGTGGCTGGTTCGAGTGGAGCAACGATCCGGCAAATCCTTTCGAAACAGGAGTGCCTGATAAAAACAATAAATAACCTTGGCGGCTTGGCAAGAGAAAAATATCTCGCAAAGGCGCAAAGAAAAATAGTTAAACCTATGGAAACAGAAGTACAACTAACAACTTTTGAATTGGATACCCTAACCGGCCTTTCAGCAGATCCGAAATATCTGTCGTCAAAATATTTTTATGATGCACGAGGAAGCAAAATTTTTGCACTAATCATGCGCATGCCTGAATATTACCTGACCGACTGCGAACTGGAAATTTTTCAAAACCACAAACAGGAAATTGCACAGGCTTTTGGAAATCCAATAAATGAATTTGAACTGATTGAACTGGGCGCCGGCGACGGATTGAAAACAAAAATTCTCCTGGCTCATTTGCTTGATTATAACTATTCATTCAAATACATACCAATTGACATCTCACCCAAAGCCATCTATGACTTGCAACACGACCTGGCCAAAAACCTTCCCGCCCTCAGATTCGATGGACTGATTGGTGACTATTTCCAACTAATTGCCGGACTTAATGGCTTGAAAAAAAAAGTAGTTTTGTTTCTTGGTTCCAACATCGGCAATTTTGATGAGGAAAAATCCATCCATTTTCTCCGGCAGTTGAATGAGGTACTCAATCCGGGAGACCAGCTACTGATTGGTTTCGACTTAAAGAAAGATCCCGAAATCATACTCCCGGCATACAACGACCCACATGGACTGACGGCTGCCTTTAACCTCAACCTGTTACACCGGATCAACAATGAGCTCGATGCCGATTTTATTCCGGAAAACTTTTTTCATCAGGAAACTTATGATCCTGAAACAGGTACAGCTTCAAGTTACCTGGTCAGTACTAAAAACCAACGGGTCCACTTACCCAAGTTAGGCAGGACTTTTCACATTGAAAAAAATGAATTGATACAAATGGAGATATCGCAAAAATATGATGAATCTATGATTAAAGCTCTAGCTGATCAATCGGGATTTGAAGTTACTCGAAATTTTTATGATCGAAGGAGTTGGTTTGTTAATTCGATATGGGATGTTTAATCTACCTGCGCGTTCCACTTCGGCGGACGAGTAGGGGTAGTTAAATTCCCTGCAGCTTGTTGCTGAAATAAGAGTCCAGAGCTTGCTCTGGGGTCTAGTAACACTTATTACGGTAAGGACCGGGAGAGCGATATGCATGGACACGGGATAACCAAACGAGATAGATCCTGGCAAAAACAGCCGGGAGTAGTTTCGGAAAATTTTAAAATATTGTTAAAATTTTCCTTCCAAATAATGCTTTAAGCCCTTGCTAGCACTAACAATTATGGGATTTACATTTCGTGATTTTAATTGATCACACAAAATAAGAAGTAAGGATCAGACTTTTTTTCCTACTAATCATATGACAAATTAATATAAACATTCAAATAAAAATTAACTAGTATGAAAACAAGATCGATTTTAAAAGTTCTCTCAATTATTTTTGCCACTGGATTATTAATGGCCTGCGAAAGAACAGAAATTGTTGAACCCAAACAGACGGGGCCAGAGGATCAATTCAAAGCCGGAAACAAGGGTAACGGTTTTGTACATGGCATATTACTCGACATTGATGGGGAGGATTATTACTTCGCCGGGCCGCAGGATGGTCCCAATGGAGAGAGTGACGTACCCGGACATTACTGGAACCAGACCGGAAAAGACGTGGTTGTTGGAAAACATTACAATACTGGTCCATTCGGTGCTGAATCATGGTGGTCGTCAAATGCTGGAGATGGTAAGTTATTGTATATGGTTCACGGGAGAATCGATGAATGGACTCCGGAAAAAGCAGAAAACTATGCAGACCAGGGGTATGTTCATTACCACGAGTTCGTTTCCGTTGCTACTGGAGAAGAGCATCCCACAAAAGTGATCTGGTTAAAGCACACTGCGGTAGATTCTTTTACACTTGATGGCGGGCCAGGAGCTCCGAACCCTCCTTATCAACACGAAGTAACACCAGGTATAGATTTTCAGTTCCCTAATAACTATATGATGCCTTATAATCCATAATATCACACGTATCTCATCTTAAACATAACCACATGAGAACTCCTGAAATACCTATTGGTTGTCAGGAGTTTTCTTTTTAAAACTGAAACATTATATTTGTCATCGAATTAATTATTATAAATTTATGAGATCCCCAAAATTAGGTTTTAAAAGTTATGAGGGAGAAACCCTGAAAGCAAGGCTGGATTTACCGGCAGACCGCAAGCCCGGCAGTTTTGCTTTGTTTGCCCATTGTTTCACCTGCAACAAAAATCTTTCGGCTGTACGTAACATTAGCAGGGCTCTGACTTCAGCAGGATTTGGCGTCCTCCGCTTCGATTTCACCGGTTTGGGCGAAAGCGATGGCGATTTTGCCGATACGAATTTCTCAAGTAACATTCAGGACCTGCAGGCCGCCACCGCTTACCTCGAAAAAAACTACGCAGCACCCTCGCTGCTCATCGGCCACTCACTGGGCGGTGCGGCAGTGCTCTATGCAGCTGCCAAAATGGATTCCGTAAAAGCCATTGCCACCATTGGGGCACCTTCCGATCCCAAACATGTAACCCATCTGATCACTCATGACCTGGATGAGATCGACACCAAAGGCTATGCAGAGGTTTCCATCGGCGGAAGGCCCTTCACCATCAAAAAACAGTTTATCGATGACCTGAAAGCTGTGGATATGTCCCTGGTTTTGAAAAATTTAAGAAAAGCTGTCCTGATAGCCCACTCTCCACAGGATAACATAGTAGGAATCGACAATGCCGGCGAAATATTCAAGGCTGCCCGCCATCCCAAAAGCTTTGTTTCGCTCGATGGCGCCGACCATTTGCTCTCTAAGGCTGAGGATTCAAACTATATCGGTGGTGTCATTGCCAATTGGGCAAAACGCTATATCAACTTCCGGGAAAATGAAAAACCGGATACACACCTGCAGGTGGTGGCCAGCTTAAGCAGCGAGGAAAAATTCACCACACAGATCAAAGCGGGGAATCATTATTTAACCGGAGACGAACCCGAAAGTTATGGCGGAAACAACTTTGGCCCGACTCCCTATGATTTCGTGTCAGCAGGCCTTGCCACCTGCACCGCCATGACCATCCGCATGTATGCCGATCGCAAAAACTGGAAGGTGGAGGAAGTGAATGTACACATCGAACACGACAAAGTACATGCTGAAGATTGCGGGGAATGTGAAAATTCAGTAACAAGCAAAATCGACCGTTTTACACGGGTCATCGAACTCAAGGGCGAGCTGGACGAAAAACAGCGGCAACGTTTGCTCGAAATTGCCAACAAATGCCCGGTGCACAAAACCCTGCTATCGGATATTGACATCAAAACAGAATTGAAATCATAAAAATAATATACAATGAATTTTGTACCTATTATCTCCTTTTCAGAATTGCAGGACAGAAAGCCTGCCTATGCCGAATATGAAAACATCGATCTTGTAGTCGTCCGTTACGATGAACAGGTGTCGGTTTTGTATGGCCGTTGCCTCCACCGCGGGGCATTGTTGTCGGACGGCTACATCGAAGGCAACAACCTGATCTGCGGTGTTCACTATTGGGATTATCGCTATGACACGGGCGTTTCGGAGTACAACAACGAAGAAGCCCTGAAAAAATTTACTGCCAAAGTGGAAAACAACCAGGTGCTGGTAGATGCTAATGAGATAAAAGCTTTCGCAGAAGAGCATCCGCAACCATTTAATCACGGGCAATACCAGGGACAGTATGCCGACACCCACCCCGAAGACACGGAACCTTTCACGGGATACATTCAGGAACTGGCGCGTAATGGCTTGAAAAACTACGGCCATCACGGCCCATCTGCTGCCATGGGCGTTGACCGCAATACTCTGCCCAAATGGGAAAACATTCAGTTTTTACCTGCACAACTGGCTACCAAACCCCTTCTTGACCATGATCCGGTGGATACCTCGGTGGTGATCGGCCCAAAAGCAATAAAGCCGCTTAAACTCAACATTCCGGTTTTCGTTTCGGATATGAGTTTTGGGGCGCTATCGCGTGAAGCCAAGATAGCCTTATCGAAAGGCGCTGAGATGGCCGGAACCGGAATTGCCAGCGGCGAAGGAGGTATGCTACCCGAAGAACAGGAAAGCAATTCCCGTTATTTTTATGAATTGGCATCCGGAAGATTTGGCTTTTCATGGGAAAAAGTAAAAAAAGCCCAAGCTTTTCATTTTAAGGGCGGACAGGGTGCTAAAACCGGAACAGGAGGACATCTGCCCGGTGATAAAGTAACCAAAGAAATTGCGGAGGTACGTGGATTGAAAGAAGGCGAACCCGCCATTTCGCCCTCAACATTTGCCGATTTGAATACACCCGAAGATTTTAAGAAAGTAGCAAACGAAGTGCGCAAAGTAACCGGAGGCATTCCCGTTGGATTCAAAATCGCTGCCAGCCACATCGAGGCCGACATTGATTTTGCCCTCGCGGCAAGCGCCGACTACATCATCCTTGACGGGCGCGGTGGTGGAACCGGCGCTGCGCCAACGATTTTGCGCGACAACATCAACGTACCCACCATACCGGCACTGGCCCGTGCCCGCAAACACCTCGACAAAGTGGGCGCTACTGACGTTACGCTCATCATCACCGGCGGTTTGCGTGTTGCCGACGATTTTGCCAAAGCGCTCATGCTCGGCGCCGATGCCATCGCTGTTTCCAATTCGGCCTTACAAGCCATTGGTTGCCTGGGGATGCGCGCCTGCCATACCAACAATTGCCCGGTGGGTGTGGCTACCCAAAAAGAGAGTTTGCGAAACCGCATCATCATCGAACAATCGGCAAAGCAACTTCACAATTTCTTTACTGCAACCAATGAGTTGATCAAAGTGATTGCAAGGGCTTGTGGCCACTCATCCGTCAGGAATTTCACTTTTAATGATCTGTCAACTATAGATTTTCAAATGCATCAATTAACAGGAATTAACTATGCAGGAATACAATAACACTGACCGGCAATTGCACTGGCTCAGCAAGGTAATTGCAATGGGAAACAAGGCTTTTGTGCCAGAGAAGGCCGATGACAGCCACACCAATCTTTATTACGACCCTGTTGGCGATAAACTTGCCGGCAGATGGTTTGAAAGTCCGCACGGGGAAATTTTGCTTGGTCTGAACCTCGAAACCATGCAGTTTGAATGGCTTGACAAAATGCTGAAACCTCAGGAGGTTTTTACAATTTTCGACAAATCAATTCAACAACTTGAAAAAGAGGCTGCCAATTATCCGGCAAAACTTGGGATGGAAACGGCAGCTATTTTTAAGCCACTGCATTTTAAAATTCCGGATTACGGGATTAATAGCATTTCAGAAGAGGATATATCCGGAGAAGGACTGGCAGCCTGGAGATTCTATCGCCAACTGGCCAATGAAGCATGCCTGGCCGTGCTGGGGCATTTGCAGGCAGAGGGCGAAATCCGGATCTGGCCCCATCATTTCGATACCGGTATTTATGCACAGCTTACTGACAATCTGGGCATCGGCTTTGGTCTGGCCATGAACGATGATATGGCCGGGAATGCTTACTTCTATTTATCGGGATACAAAAGTTCCGGAAGTATCAACTATGTTGATCTGCCCGAATTAAGCCAGGGGCACTGGGAAACCGGCAACTGGAAAGGAGCCATATTACGACTGGACGAAATGCCTATGGGCTCAAATGAACAGGCCGGCAAAATTGTAAGAGACTTTATTAAGGAATCTGTTAATTGGTTTCTTAACCAAAAAAATTAAGCATGGAACTCACATTTGAATTTTGGTACCTGCTACCCATCTCCATCATCATCGCCACCATTGCCATGTCAAGCGGGGTTGGGGGTGCTTTTCTGGGAATGATTTCTGTTGGCTTGGCCGAGATGCAGGAATACCATTTGATAGCCCGATGCAAAGTGCCGCCGCCGGTTGCTGTGGGCACCTCCATTTTAGTGGTGGTAGTCACCGTGTTGGTAGCTTCGGCTGGCCATTTCTACGCATTCTTTCAGGAAGGTCCCGGAAAGTATAACCAGGGAATGAACCTGCTGATTTTTATCGCACCAGGCGTAATTATAGGCGGACAACTTGGAGCCAGGATATAACAATTGATGCCTGAGGATAAAAAGAAGATTGGTATTGCGATATTGTTCACAATGATTGGGTTCTTCATGCTTTATACCCTCACAACATAAGGAAAACAAACAAAAACCAACAACAAATGAAAATCGTATTGCAATCTATCATCACCTGTCCCAACTGCGGGTTCAGAAAAGAAGAAACCATGCCGGAGGATTCCTGTCAGTTTTTTTACGAATGTGAAAACTGCAAGCAGGTTTTAAAACCAAATAAGGGCGACTGCTGTGTGTATTGTAGTTACGGAGATGTAAAATGTCCGTCCATTCAGCGAGAATCAGCATGCTGTTAAGCCGTCAAAGCTCTCGTATTTTCCTTCAATATAAATACAGATATCATGATTCCAGATTATTATCAACAATCCATTGCGCTTCATCAGAAATTAAGTGGAAAAATAGAAATTCAGAATAAAATTGAGGTTAAAACCACCAAAGACCTTTCCCTGGTTTACTCACCTGGCGTGGCAGGGCCTTGTCTGGAAATTGAAAAAAAGCCTGAAAAAGTATATGACCTTACTTTAAAGTCTAATACGGTTGCCATAGTGAGCGATGGTTCGGCAGTGCTGGGTCTGGGGAATATTGGATCACTGGCAGCTATTCCTGTCATGGAAGGCAAGGCCATGTTGTTCAAGCAATTTGCCAGAACCAATGCATTCCCAATTTGCCTCAATACGCAGGATACAGAGGAGATTATACAAACCGTCAAAAACATTGCACCTGTATTCGGGGGTATCAATCTGGAAGACATCTCGGCCCCACGTTGTTTTGAGATTGAGGACAGGCTGCAGGATATCGGCATACCCGTATTTCATGATGACCAACATGGAACAGCCATAGTTACGCTGGCAGGCATTATTAATGCAGCTAAATTTGTTGGAAAACCTTTGGGTGAATTAAAAGTAGTGGTCAATGGCGCCGGAGCAGCAGGCGTGGCTATCGCCAAATTGCTGCGTTGCATCCATCAGAATCCCGACCTCTGCCAACCCGTAAAAAACATCATTGTTTGCGACAGCAAAGGGATTATTTCGAACCAGAGAAATGATTTAAACGCAGTTAAAAAAGAATTACTTTTATTTTCCAACCCACAAAACTTGAATGGCTCATTGCAGGATGCACTCAAAGGTGCAGATGTGTTTGTGGGCGTAAGTAAAGGGAATTTATTAGATAAGGATGACATCAGGCTGATGGCAGCAAAACCAATCATTTTCGCATTGGCCAACCCAAGCCCTGAAATCATACCTGAACTCGCTTATAGTGCTGGTGCTGCTGTAGTAGCCACCGGCAGAAGCGACTATCCCAACCAGGTAAATAATTTATTGGTTTTCCCGGGCATTTTCAAAGCAGCATTGGAGATGAGGGTTCCGCAAATTACATCCAGGATGAAACTGGCGGCAGCTTTTGCCATAGCCGGTTTGATAGAAAAACCGGATCGGGATCATATCATCATCTCTTCATTAGGCCAGGTAGTAGTGGAAAAAGTCAGTGAAGCTGTAAAAAAAAGCCAACAAGCATAATCAACACATTGTTAAAATAATCATAATATGACGCATAATTCCGGGATTAAAAGCATTTTAAGTTCTTTTTATAATCTTACTTGCGGGATTAAGAAAAAAGAATGGCCCAGCGTGGCCGGGCTTGCGTTGTTTTTCTTTCTTACCATCGCAGTATTTTGGGTGCTTAAACCCCTGAAAAGAGGACTTTTGGTAAGCCATTACCAGGATAACCCGCTTGAGTTACTCAATATGACTCTTTACGGAGCTGAAGTGGAACAATTGGGAAAGGTGCTCAACATGTTTTTTGCCTTTCTATTGGTACTGGTATTCGTATGGTTATACAGGAAGCTTTCGCGCCAATGGCTCATCATTACCATTGCTTCATTTTTTGCATCCATGTTTGTTGTATTTGCCTTTATAGTAGAAACCATACCGGATGCACCTTTTGCTATTTGGTCGTTTTACATCTTCGGCGATATGTACAATACCATGCTCGTTACCCTGTTTTGGGCATTTACCAATGATGTTTTTACAGCCAGCCGTGCTAAAAGCGCCTACGGAATTATCGGATTAGGTGGCATTTTTGGAGGCATTTTTGGCGCTACGATGGTCACCACCCTGGTACAAAATGTTGGCCGCAGTACTTTATTGGTATCCAGTGTGGTTCCCATGCTGCTGATCATTGCTATCAGTATATTTGTTGGCCGCCGCGAAAGAAATGGCATTGAGGAAAAAAGTTCAGGCAATACGGCCAAAAGCCAATCTGTTTGGGAGGGCGCCCGCCTGGTTTTTGCCTCAAAATACCTGCTGTCCATCGCAGCCATTATTGGTATCTACGAATTGGTTTCCAATATTGTTGATTTCCAGCTTAGTGCCGCTATTGCCTTGGGCGTGGCCGGCGGCCTTGAGACGGATGCCTATTTTGGCATGGTGGGCATGATCACCAATATTTCTTCTATCATCGTGCAGATGTTTATTACCGTTTTAATTATGAAACGATTTGGTGTGGGCACGGCACTGCTGTTTCTGCCGGTTGCCATTCTGGTTGGTTCGCTTGGATTTTTCATCATCCCGGGACTATTATTTGCCACCATCATGTCAGTAAGTGATAACAGCCTGAACTATTCCATCCAGCAATCGGCCAAGGAGGCCTTGTACACCCCAACCTCACGCGATGTAAAATACAAAGCCAAAGCCTTTATTGATATGTTTGTGCAGCGTGGGGCCAAAGCGGTTTCTGTTTTTTTGAACATCGGACTGGCCGTCACTTTCGGGATACACAATGTGCATTGGCTATCACTGCTTGTTCTGCTGCTTGTGGTGGCCTGGGTGTTGCTGGTTCGTTACACCGGTAAAAAATTCACCGATTTGGAAACCAAAGAAAATCTAAAAAATGATGATAAAAGCATTGTTGAGGCTTGTTAATGACTTGTATGCAACGAAAAAGCTGTTTTTGCTGATCCTGCCATTGGTGGCATTGGCTTCTTGCACAGCTACAAAGCCCTGGTATAGTAAAGATGTGCCACAGCATGATCACGAACTTGCCGACAACAGACAGCCCGACTATCGTCTTGTTTTGATGGGCGATCAGGGCGAACCCAAACTCTCTGGCGAAGACCCGGTCATAAAACTGTTAACCCTGAAAACTGAAAATCTGGAACAGGGAGATATTGTTTTTCTGGGCGACAACATCTACCGCTATGGCATGGAAACAACACCCCCGGAAGCCAAAATGCTTGCTGAAAGTAAGATCACCAAGACCTTATCGGCCATTCATCGTTTTGATGGAAATGTTTTTTTTATTGCGGGCAATCACGACTGGTGGCTGGGACACGAAAACCTGGTTGCTCAGGAAGCATTTCTGGATACTTATCCCTATGTGGAAAACATACGATTTTTGCCCAAAGCCGGATGTCCAGGACCTGAGGTGGTTGAACTAAATGACCAAATTTTACTTGTCCTGATGGATTCGGAGTGGTTTTTTCAAGACAACAACCAAAGCATCGCCCAATCCATGGGTTGTGCGCACGCAAACTGGCAAAATGCCATGAAGGAACTGCGTACTATTGCCGAAACCAACATTGATAAAATGCTGATTCTTTCCGTCCACCATCCTCTGAACACGCAGGGAAGGCACGGTGGCTTTTTTACATGGAAACAACATCTTTTCCCTTTAACGGAGCTGAACAAATCCCTTTGGATACCCTTACCTTTTATTGGATCAATCTATCCCATGTTGCGTAATATGGGTGTTTCAAATCAGGATGTATCCGGACCGCTGTACCGAAAATACCGGCAGGATATTTCCGAAGCAGTTTCCTGCCATCCCAATGCACTCATTGCATCGGGTCATGATCATAACCTCCAATATTTTTATCAGAAAGGCATACATCAAATTGTGAGTGGTTCAGGAAGTAAAACATCACCTGTTAAAAAGGGAGGTAAAGCACAATTCGTTTTCGGCACCAAAGGTTTTGCCACGCTTGATATTTTTGAAGAGGAGGAGATCATTCTTTCTTATTGGGATGCCAACCAACCGGATAAACCCATTTTCTCAACCGTGTTGGCGAATGCTGATAACCCGGTTTTTTCTGACAAAACAAAAGATACCGTTATTTTTCCCGATACCATTACCATAAGAACAGATACTATTTATGAAAAAGATAAAACCGGCAGATTTTTTTGGGGGGATCACTATCGGGATGTATGGGGTGCGTCACATCGTTATGAAGTCCTTAAACTGAACAAAGCCCATGGCGGATTGAACATATACAGGGCTGGGGGTGGTTTTCAGACCACAACACTTTTTGTGAAAGACCCACAAAACAAACGTTATGTGATTCGCAGCATTCGCAAGGATCCTACCGAAGTCCTGCCGGAAATATTACGAAAAACCTTTTCTGAGAAGATACTCCAGGATCAGATTTCAGCCTCTCATCCTTTTGGAGCGATCCTGGTACCACCTATTTCTTCAGCAGCCGGAATATACTTCAATATCCCTGAATATTATTATCTTCCTGATGACCCGCTACTCGGACAATACCGAAAACGTGCCCGCAATCAGCCTGTGGTACTGGAAGATTTTATCACTCCGGAGTATCTTAAAGAAAAATTCAGACACGATGTTCAGGCAGTTATCAGTACCGAAGAACTTATGGAAAAATTATTGGAAAGCAACCGGCATTCGGTTGACGTGGAATGGTACTGGCGAACCAAATTAATTGACATGCTGCTGAACGACTGGGACAGGCATGAAGGGCAATACTTTTGGGTTTCAATTTCACAAAACGACAGTGTCGTTTACCGTCCTTTCCCCATAGACAGGGATAACGTTTTGTTTAAAATGGACGGATTGATCCCTTCAATGGTCAGCAGAAAATGGAATCTGCCACAATTCCAGCATTTTGATGATGACATCAAACTCATCGAGGGTGTGAATTTTCAATCAATGCACATGGATAGGCGTCTCCTGGCTGGTATGGATCAATCAGCATGGTACCGCATAGCTGCTGAACTTCAGCAAAGCATTACAGATAGTGTAATTACAGAAGCTGTCAACCGGCTTCCCGTAACAGGATTCGCTGAAGAACACCAACAAATTGCCTCCATTCTTAAATCGCGTCGCGACAAATTGACTGAGTTTGCCAAACGATACTATGAAGTAGTGGCCAGGCAACTGGAAATTGTAGGTACCAGACAGGACGAAGTATTTATTATCGAATCCGAAAACAAAAACACGATTAAATTAAGCGTATTTTCTGCTGCCGAAAGTGGAAGCCCTTATTTTGAAAGAATTATTAATCCTGAGGAAACAAAAGAAATAAGAATTTATGGTATTGGCGGTGATGATGAAGTTATTTTTAAAGACTTAAAACAACGCTCTAAAATTCGTTTTGAACTAGTGCCCGGTGATGGCGACATGCGGGTTTCGAATCGGGATAGCAAGAGGATGCCGGCAGATGTTAAAATACACCGAAAAGAGGTTAAAAATTTTGAGGATGCAGTAAGAAAAGACAATATGAGAGCGTTTACTGAAAAAACCCTTCAGCAGTCTGGATACAATTATACGGAGCATGCTCTTAGCGTTGTTGCACCGGTTATTTCATTTGGTTTCAACAGTTACGACGGTGCTTTTATAGGCGGGGGTGCTGTTTGGAAAAAAACGGGCTTCAGGAAATATCCTTATGCTTCCGTACAAAAAATAGTTGCCAATATTGCTCCCCTAAACGCATCATTTAACTCTTATTATACAGCCGATTTCACCAATCTGATCGGCGGTAACGACTTGTTAATTAATGCAACAGTGTATAGCCCAAATAATCGCAGCAAATTTTATGGGTTTGGCAATGATTCCGTCAACACAGGCCCATCAAGCTTTTACAGTGTGCGCCGAGATATATATGAACTCACCTTTGGGGTTCGTATGAATTTGAATAATAAGAATCATCTTGTTTTCGGGCCTGGTTTCCAGATAACAGAGGTCAGGCAGGAAGAAGACAGGTTTTATATGACTGAAAGTGCGGGATTGTCTCCAGATGACTTTAATACTTTTACGCTTCCAGGACTCCGGTTACAATACTTATACAACACAACTGATGATTCACGCATACCAACCAAAGGGATTAAAATAAGATTTTTTTCACAGTGGTGGTATAATATCCAGGATCAGCAATCCCTTCTGAGAAGTAATCTGAGCATGAGCATTTACCAAAATATACCCCAAACCGGTTTTATTGTGGCATCGCGTATCGGTGGAATGGTCAATATCGGTAAATACAGGTTTTTTCAGGCAAATGTATTGGGTGGGGCAGGTTTATTCTACAATCCCGAAAAAGACTTTTTTGAAGAGGCCAATTTCAGAGGCGCACCCACCGATCGTTTTTCAGGCACATCGGTATTTTATCACAATACCGACTTACGGTTGAAAATCTGGGATGTCAGATCCTACATCGCTCCCGGACCGTTTGGTGTCCATGGGCTTTTCGATTATGGTTATGTTTGGGTGAATGATTCAGCAGATAACTCCTTTCGTTTTGGCTGGGGTGGCGGACTCTGGTACAATTTATACAGTAAGGTACTCATTGATTTCTCCTATGGCCATTCAATTTATGGAAGCTCATTTCAGTTACTAACCTCTTTTCTTTTCTGATCAACATGAAACAGGAATTCTAAATTTATGCAATGAAAGCGCTGGTCAATAAATTTTACGATGTCAGAGAAGGTGAATGGCGACTAACGATAGCCTTCTTCGCCGTTTCGTTTTTATTGATGGTGGTGGTTTATTTCTTAAAACCGGCACGCGACAGCCTCTTCCTGGTTGGTTTAGGCGCCAACAGACTGCCTTATGTTTTTATACTCATTGCTTTGGTAGCCATACCGATAACCGGTTTGATCACCCAGAAAGTTCAAAAATATAAAAGTTTCAGGGTATTCTTATGGACAAATCTTCTCGTAATATTTCAACTGCTAATCCTCAGGCAGCTATTTGTATTGGACAGGAATTGGGTTTATGTTTTGTTTTACCTGTGGGTAGGCATTTTTGCCATTTTAGTCGTATCTCAGTTTTGGGTTTTTGCCAATGAAGTTTTTAATACATCCAAAGCAAAACGGATTTTCCCTTTGATCAATTTGGGTGCGATCCTGGGTGCCATTGCCGGCAGCAACACAACCAGTGCATTGATTTCCTTTTTCTCAATGAAAACCGAAGACCTGCTCTATATAAGCATAGCTGCACTGGCCATTATTTCATTCATCACCTTTACCGTTCGCAAAGCATACAAACCCAAATACCTCAATTCATACAATTCAGCTAAAAAAAAGCCGGCAGGTCCCGGTAAACTAAAAAGTATTATTAACTCAAAGTATCAATTGATCATTGCAGGCATTATCGGCAGCGCCATGTTTGTTTCAACGCTGGCCGATTACCAGCTAAAGGCTGTTGCCATTGATGCTTTCCCCCAAAAAGACAGCCTAACCTCTTTTATGGGCATCTTTTACGGCAATGTTAGTGTGCTGGCACTCATCATCCAAATTGTGCTATCAGGACGCATATTGCATAAAATCGGACTTGGTGGTACCCTTACCATCCGACCTGCTGGCATATTGATTGGTGCCATTTTAATGGCCTTCGAACCGGTTCTTGTTTTTGCGGTATTTATGGGTGGTATTGATAATTCAACCCAGTACTCTATTGATAAAACAGGACGGGAGATACTGTTCTTCCCATTTCCCCAGCAAGTGAAAGAACGTATCAAATTTTTTATGGACGTTATCGTTGACCGTTTGTTTAAAGGGCTGGCTGGCTTATTATTGCTACTGCTGGTTTTTGTCTTTGAATTCAATACAAGGCAAATTGCCGGAGTAACTATTTTTTTCAGTTTAATATGGCTAATGCTCAGCAGAGTGGCCCAGCGCGAGTACGTTAGGCAATTCCGTAAAACGCTTGAAAGCCAATATATTGAAATAGCACCCAATAGCTATTTCGACCTGAACGAACCCCATACTGTACAAATCATCAGAGCCCAGCTAAACAGTAACGAAAACAGCAAAGTTTTACGTACCCTGAATCTGCTTGAAGGGAATTCAGCATTGCCTTTTGTCGGTGAACTGCAAAAGCTGCTCCATCACGAACTTCATGAAATCAAGCTATTGGCTTTACAAAGGCTTTCAACGATCAAAGAAAAAAATTTTAGCAACGACATACGCGCTCTGCTAAAAGAAAACGATACTGAGATCCGGCTCGAATCCATAAATTATATTTGCATGTTTGCCGAAGGCAATCCTGACCAGGTTTTACTGAATTACCTGAACAGCAATTCCATGCTGGATAAATCATCTGCACTGGGGTGCATTGCCCGGTATGGCGATAAAACCAAAAGGGAGTGGATTAAAGACAAGATGCTGGAACAAATTATTTCCAATAAAAGCAAGGAAAATAATCTTGCACGCGCGCAAACAGCGCAGGTGCTAGGTTACCTGAAAGGTCAGAAGGCTCTTAAATACTTGCCGGAATTATTAAACGACCCTTCACCGGCCGTTCAAAAAGAGGCCATAAAAAGCATGGAAGCAATTAAACATGCTGTATTTCTTCCCTTACTTGTTGACTTTATGTTTGGTAAAAAGCTATTGCCTGAAGCACGGCAGGCTTTGGCCACTTTTGGCGAAAACCATGTAAAAACCTTAGTAGATTATCTGCAGCAAGAAAAGCGAAGTAACGATAACTTTGAAGCCATTGTAAAAACACTTTCCCTGATGCCCTTTAAGACGACAATAACACAATTGATTGATGCATTGGAAACAGAAAATACATTCCCGAGAAGATTAATGCTCATTAAAGCTTTAGGCAAACTGCGAACCATTCATCAGCCAGATTTAAAATTCCCCAAAAACGTTATATTTAAGGCATTGGATAAAGAGCTGAATCAGTATTATCTTTTATTGCAGGCAGGCAGCTACCTGCCTGATGATAAAAGATTTAAGTTGTTAAACAAATTGCTGCAAGAACGAATAACCCAGATAAAAGAACACCTGTTCAGGCTCCTTGGACTCATTTTAAATCCAAACGATCTTTATGTGGCATTTCACGGATATCAAAGTGCAAATGAAGAAAACAGGGCTGCAGCCCTTGAGTTGCTCGATAATTTATTAAAGGGTAAACGGAGACCCTTGATCATGAACATCCTCGACCCAGTTTCGGATGACAAAAACATTGCTACAGGAAGACAACACTACGGTATCTATATTGGTTCTTATAGCGAGGCCATGAATGCTTTTATAGATACCGGGGATATTTGGATGAAAGCTGCGGCACTTTTGGGTGTTACTCCTGAATGTCCGGCAGTATTGCAGGATAAGCTCAAAGAAGCAACCAATGATAAACATCCACTAATTTTCCAGGCAGCCCGGCTCACTTTAAGTAAATCATTTAAACAGGAAACATGGAGACAATCATAGAAAAAGTAATGCTGCTCCAAAATGTGGAGTTTTTGTCAGGCATCCCGACAGAACAGTTATCCTATCTGGCAAATATTGCTGAAGTCAGGGTTTATCAAAAAGATGAACTCCTTTTCAAGGAAAAAGAACCTTCAGATGCGCTTTATATCATTGGCAGTGGAAGTGTAAACCTGTTTTACAAAAAACAATTAGTAAATGTATTGTCTGAAAACGAAGCTGTGGGTACACTAGGATTTTTTGATCAGGAACCTCGCATTTATACAGCTAAATGTAAAAATTTATGCAGCATATTAGTAATTGACAGCGTGGCCTTTTTCGACCTGCTGGAAGACAGGGTGTTCATAACATATTATTTGCTTCGGTACTTTGTTAAAGAATTACGCAAAGCCATCACTAATGGGGAAATTCTTAACAAGTACGCATGAGTATCGAACCCATAAAACAGAAGAACTAAAAAACAAACACGATAATTAAACAAGATTTGAATTGGATAAAAATACTTTAAATAAATTAATACAAAAATCAAAAACAACCATTATGAAAGTCTTACATGAAAAAACAACATGGATACTGCTTTTGGTTCTTTTACTTACTCCTGTATTGTCAATGGCTCAGAAGAACCCGCGTAATTTGGAAATCGGCTGGAAAACCGACACAAACAAACACATGGTGCCTCTGGAGGAATTTACGATATTATTGCTGCGTGATGGCATCCCGCCCATTGATACACCCGGGTTTTGGGAAGCCAAGAAAGCCGTATCAATCTATTTTGAACACGAGCCGGTGATAGCTGTTCAGATCAACAACGAGGCCAAAGCTTATCCGCTCAGCATACTGATGTTCCACGAAATTGTGAATGATGAACTGGGTAATACACCTATTTCAGCAACCTATTGTCCGCTTTGTAATGCCGCCCTGGTATTTGACCGCAGGCTCCAACATGAGGGAACAACATATCTCCTTGACTTTGGGGTGTCGGGCATGTTGCGCAACAGCGACCTGGTGATGTGGGATCGCCAGACCGAAAGCTGGTGGCAGCAATTTACCGGTGAAGCCCTTGTTGGAGAACTGGCAGGAACCAGCCTGAACCTTGTCTCTTCTCAACTCATCTCTGTCGGTGAGTTCTTTGAAAACTATCCGGAAGGGAAAATGCTATCTGCTGAGACAGGTCATTCACGGGAATATGGAACCAATCCTTACAGCAATTACGACGATCCGGACAATATTCCCAGGTTTTACAAGGGTGAAATAGATAACAGGCTGCCACCCATGGAGAGAGTCATAGACATACAGGTGAAAGGAAGACGTAAAATTTATCCTCTCTCTGCTATACAGAAGCTCAAGGTGATCAATGATGTTTTTGAAGGAGAGCCCATCGTTCTTTTCCATACCTCGCGTACCATTTCTGTCATGGATGCCGGACAGATCAATGAATCACGTGAGGTCGGATCCACAACGGTTTTTAGTGCCATTTTGAAGGGTGAAAAACTGCAGTTTGAGAACACCAATGAAGGCCGGTTCAAAGACAAAATATCAGGTTCAGTGTTCACCATTACAGGCTATTGTATGAATGGAAAATACAAAGGTTTACAGTTGGAACCGGTCAGGCATGGTAACCACTTTGCCTTTGCATGGTTTGCCTTTTATGCGGATAGCGAAATATTTCAATATCCCGAATAAATTAAAATCAAATATTAATCAGACTACGGGTAAATAGTATACTGATGTTGGACTAAATGGCACCGGAAAGATTGCTATTGATCATATCATTCTAAACAAAGAACAGTCATGAAACGCTTTGTTCAAATCATCATGACCATCATAATCCTCTGCAACTGGGGGTTATTGATGGGCCAGGTTAAAACCACAGGATCAGCGGGAGATTCCGGTATCCGGTTTTTTGAGGGCACCTGGGAAGAAACCCTGGCTGAGGCGGCGAAGAAAGATGAACTTATTTTTCCGGATGTTGTTGCCAAAGCTTGAGCTCTTTACAAATAACCGAAATCAAAAACGCTGCTTCTTTATCTCACCCCTTTTTAGTCTTATCAAGTATGATTTCAGGTCCGACCTGATCTCAGATGCCAGGATGACAAGTCCGATCATGTTGGGGAAGGCCATGGCAAGGACCATCATATCCGAAAAATCCATCACAGCCATGATATCGGAAGAGGAGCCGATGACGATGCAGGCCAGGAAAAACAACTGAAAGATGAGGTTGGTCACTCTCCGCGTTCCAAACAACTTCTGGCCCCAGGCACCGAAAAGATAATCGAAACCCTTCAGTCCGTAATATGACCAGGAGATCATGGTGGAAAAGGCGAAAAGGGTTACTGCGATCAGCAGTATCCACGGGAACCAGGAGAAGACCGACGCAAAGGCTGCAGAGGTGAGCTGAACACCCGCCAATCCTGCAGCGTCGTAAAAACCCGTAAAAATAATGACGAGGGCTGTCATGGTACAGACGATCACTGTATCGACGAAAGGCTCCAGCAAAGCGACAATTCCTTCGCTGACCGGCTCATTAGTTTTGGCTGCAGCATGTGCAATGGAGGCGCTCCCAACGCCAGCCTCATTGGAAAAAGCACCCCGCTGGAAACCATAGATCAGCACGCCGATAAATCCACCTTTCATGGCATCTGCAGAGAAGGCTCCTTCAAAAATCAGCCTGAAAGCTTCGCCAGTGTAATTAATATTCATGCCGATGATGACCAGTGCCGTTCCGACATAAAGCAAAGCCATGAAAGGCACCACGCGGGATGTGACCCGTGCAATGCTTTTGATGCCCCCAACGATCACCAACCCGACCAGCAGAGCCATGACAATGCCGTACCAGGCACCATGATTGGCCATGGCCGGGACAAAGGATTCAAATTGTTTGAACGCCTGGTTGGCCTGCAACATGTTACCTCCACCCACTGATCCGCCAATCACTAAAATGGCAAAGAGGAAAGCCAGCAAAGACCCCAGCAACCCAAGGTTCTTTTTTTTAAGGCCATATTTCAGGTAGTACATGGCGCCTCCCGATACTTCCCCCTTTTCATTGATCCTCCGGTATTTCAGGCCAAGGGTGCACTCGGCGAATTTGGATGACATGCCCAGAAACCCTGCAAGGATCATCCAGAATGTAGCTCCGGGGCCCCCTATGGTGATGCCAATGGCAACACCTGCAATATTACCGAGTCCAACGGTGGCAGAAAGGGCAGTGGTCAATGCCTGGAAATGAGAGACCTCCCCTTTTTCACCCGGCTTGTCGTACCTGCCCCGGATCAGCGCAAAGGCATGTTTGAAGGCCCTGATATTGATAAAACGCAGAAAGATAGTGAAGAACAGACCACCAAAAATCAGCCAGACCACAATCAGACGCAGCGGTGCCTCTACAGGTATTCCGCTGGCATCCAGAACCGGTTCACCGGTTGAATCAAGCACCTGTTTGTTGTAAAGCCCGGATGCAGAAAAGGGATCCCAGAATAAAACTTTTGAAAGAACGTCGACAAAAGGTGTAAACGCATTGTCAATTTTCTGGCTCAGGGTTAATGGGGGGTGTTCTTTCTGAACATCCTTTGCTGAACCAAACGCATGGCCAGCCATAAGAACAAAGAAAATGCATATCAGGAAAGCGGAAATTCTGAAGCCTGCAATTCTTCTGTTGTGTTCCATTTGATCAGGATTCTCTGGAGTGGTTCATTGCTGAAAAGTACTTTTTTGTTTCAGTCATAACCACCGGAGCCAGCAGCAGCAAGGCGATCAGGTTGGGGATGGTCATGAAGGTGATCACCATATCCACAAACCCCCAAACCAGGTCAAGTCCCCATATGGAACCCAGAAAAACAAAAGCGCCGTAAACATATCCGTAAGGTTTTATGAATTTTTCGCCAAAAAGGTAGTTCACCGCTCTGCTTCCATAATAAGACCAGCTGATGATGGTAGAGAAGGCAAACATCATCAGACCTCCCGCAACGATGTGCTTTCCGACGCCAAAAATCCCAATTTCATTGAGTCCGACCTCCATGGCTTTTGTGGTCATAGCAACGCCTTCCTTATCCAGTTCCCAGACTCCTGTCAGGATGATCATCAGTGCAGTAAGTGTACATATGATGATGGTGTCAACCAGTGGTTCGAGAGAAGCGACCAGGCCTTCACGGGCCGGCCATTTGGTTCTGGCAGCGGCATGTGCAATGGGCGCAGAGCCCTGGCCGGCCTCATTGGAGAAAAGTCCCCTGCGAACGCCCATCAGCATGGTCATCAGGAAAGCCGAACCAAAAAATCCGCCGGTAGCTGCCTGGCCGGTAAAAGCATCCCTGAAAATAACCATGAATGCATAGGGGATACGGTCATACTCCACTGCAATGATGAGAAGTGCGCTCAGAAAGTAGACAATAGCCATAAAGGGGACAAGTCTTGCTGTTACTTCTGCAATTCTTTTGATCCCTCCCACGATCACCATCAGTGCCAGCAGGGCAATAATTCCTCCCGAGATGAACTTATCAATCCGGTAGGTTCCCAGCAAAGCTTCCGACATGGAGTTTGACTGCGCCATATTCCCGGTTCCCAGTGAACAAAATACTGCAGCAATCGCAAAAATAACGGCCAGCACTTTGGCAAACCTTCCGAGTTTATCTTTCAGGCCATATTCCATATAATACATAGGTCCTCCCGATACCGAACCATCGGAATTAAACCTGCGGTACTTATGCGAAAGGGTACATTCAGTATATTTAAGGATCATACCCAGAAATCCGGTTACCCACATCCAGAAAATAGCACCCGGACCTCCCCATCCGATCGCCAGGGCAACACCCACAATATTTCCGGTTCCCACTGTGGCTGACAACGCCGTGGTAAGTGCTTTGAAATGGCTGACATCTCCTTTGTCCGACTTGTCATCATATTTTCCGGAGACAATCCGGATGGAGTGACGCAATTGCGTAACATTTAGAAATCTCAGCTTGAAGATGAAATAGAGTCCGGTGGGAATAAGGAGTAAAAGGACTGCAAAGCCTCCAATGTAATTGTTATACCACTGGATGTACATATCAATACGTTCAAGAATACCCATATGGAGAATTTTGAAAAAATGATCGGCTAATTTATATAAACTTTCTTAACTCCAATCCATCATAAAACTGACCTGGATTAATCCGGGAAAATTTTTCCTGCATTGCAATATTTTGACAAAACCGGAGTTTTGAAAATCTGTCAGTTCCGACAAATAATATAGAAATCAAATAATCGTTACTTTTGCACGAATTTTCAATTTAAAGAATTTTATCAAACTTTTTGCATGAAGAGATTCACCTTTTTACTTCCCGGGATAATCCTTGCTTTTTCTTTTTCTCAGGCTCAAAATCCGGATGAATGGCTTGGACAGCAGGCAACACAAAACACAATCACAACAGCAGTTCCGTTTTTACTCATTGGTCCTGATGCCAAGTCAGGGGGTATGGGCGAGGTAGGAGCCGGCACAGCACCTGATGGTCTGTCGCAACACTGGAATCCTGCCAAATATGCTTTTATTGACAAGGATATGGGTTTTACTGTGTCGTACAGCCCCTGGTTAAGGAAGCTTGTAAACGACATCAACCTTGCCTATCTTACAGCTTATAAACGGATTGACGACATGTCGGCGGTTTCGGGCTCACTGAAGTTTTTCTCCCTGGGTGATATTACATTCACCGAGCAGGACGGCAGTGTTATCGGGAACTTCAGGCCCAGTGAGTTCGCTGTTGACGGAGCCTACTCACGAAAGTTCTCCGATAAACTTTCGGGCGCAGTGGCAGGCCGGTTTATCTATTCTAATCTAACTCAGGGACAAACTGTTCAGGGGCAAACGACAAAGCCGGGTACCAGTGGGGCAGCCGACGTAGCCATTTTTTACACCAACGATATCGACATACCGGGTCTGGAATCATCAAAAATAAATTTCGGGGTAAATATTTCGAACATCGGTGCGAAAATATCCTATTCCGATGACGATTCCGACAGGGACTTTATTCCAACAAACCTGCGGTTTGGGCCATCCTGGCTGCTCAACATCGATGAATTCAATTCATTCACATTTTCTTTTGATTTCAATAAACTGCTGGTTCCGACACCTCCTATCTACCTCACCGATTCACTGGGAAATCCGATCACGGATGACGCCGGAAGCAGGGTTATCTTTAAAGGCATGGACCCGAATGTGAGCGTACCCCAGGGTATGATCCAGTCATTTTATGACGCACCCGGCGGGCTTAGCGAAGAATTGAAAGAGTTTATCTGGAATGTTGGACTCGAATACTGGTATAATAAACAATTCGCTGTAAGGGCAGGATATTTTAATGAAAGTTCCATGAAAGGGAACCGTAAATTTTTCACCCTTGGTGCGGGTTTGAGGTATAATGTTTTTGGACTTGATTTCTCTTACCTGATACCCACCGAACAGCAAAATCCGTTGCAGAATACCCTGCGTTTTACACTTTCATTTGATATGGATGGCTTCACCAAAAAAGATTGATTAACAAATGATTTATCACCGGCCAATGTCTTTAGACATTGGTTTTTTATTGCGGAACAACAAAATATAAATTTCTGCGTATCACGGGCAATGACAATCTTCTCTTCAGTTCAATGAAAATAAAGGTAGGATTTGGTTTTGATGTACACCCCCTTGAGCCCGGAGCTGAGCTCTGGTTGGGTGGAGTGCAGATTCCATCTGAAAAAGGATCTGTTGGACATTCTGATGCTGATGTCCTGATTCATGCCATCTGCGATGCCCTGCTGGGTGCAATCGGACTGCGGGATATCGGTTTTCACTTTCCTGATACCAACAGGGCCTTCAAAGGCATCAAAAGCACCATATTATTGGCAGAGGTCTGTAAAATGGTAGAAAGAGAGGGGTACAAGATCAACAATATTGATTCAACCATCAGTCTGCAGAAGCCCAAAATTGCAGATTTCATCCCTCTGATCATCCAGACACTGGCTATTTCTGCTCGCATTGCTGAAGAAGACATCTCTGTCAAGGCAACCACTACTGAGAAACTTGGTTTCACCGGTCGGGAAGAAGGAATAGCAGCATATTGTGTAGTGCTCATCAGCAAGGTGTGAGTTTTCCGGAATTATTTAACCCTGAAATCAAGCATTCTCTGGTCCTCAATATAGCCAACCAGCTGATCGTTTATTTGAACCGGACCAACACCTGCAGGGGTGCCTGTAAAAATCAGATCACCCATCTTAAGTGTAATAAACCCTGAGATGTATGCAATGATCTGATCAATGCCAAAGATCATGTCGGAAGACCTGCCGGATTGCACCTCCCGGCCATTGAGTTCCAGCCTGAAATGAATGTCATTCGGTTGATTCAATCCGGTGATGGGTATAAATTTACTGACCGGTGCCGAATGATCAAAAGCTTTGGCAATCTCCCATGGCAGCCCTTTGGTTTTACATACCTGCTGAAGATCACGGGCAGTAAAGTCTATGCCAAGTGCTACTTCGTTATAATAAGTATGCGCAAACTGCTCCATTATATGTTTTCCGTTTTTGATGATCCGGAACACCAGTTCTGTTTCAAAATGAATTTCCCGGCTGAAGTCAGGGTAAAAAAAAGGGCGGTTCCTAATGACGAGTGCTGTATCAGGCTTCAGAAAGAAGACCGGTTCTTTTGGCAACGGATTATTGAGTTCACGGGCATGCTCTACATAATTCCGGCCAATACAAAAAATTTTCATACGATTCAATTTGGTATGTCAACCTGTGTGTGCAAAATTATTGAATAATAATCAGTTTGGAGCAGAAAAATTTTATCAACACACACCGGTTAAAAAGTTCTAAAAAATGAAAATTTATGTTGATAAAAAAAAGCGTTTTCAATAGGTCGGTACTATGTATAATGCCCTACTTTTGAACCATGCATGAAAATGAAAAATTACCTACCAAAGGCACTGGAATCCAGGCAAAAGCGAAATCCAGAATGCAGGGAAGCCTGCTTCAGAATGCCTTTGCTGAACACGGCAGGATCCCGCCACAGGCCATTGATCTTGAAGAAGCGGTTCTGGGAGCATTGATGCTGGAGCAAAACGCACTCACAGCCGTCATTGACATTCTCAAACCGGAAGTCTTCTACAAAGAGGCTCACCAGATAATCTATGCCGCCATTCACCTGCTCTTTTCAAAATCGGAACCGGTAGATATCCTCACTGTGACCAATCAGCTGAAATCCAGCGGGGAACTTGAACTTATCGGCGGGGCATTTTACATCACGCAGTTGACAAACCGTGTTGCTTCAACGGCCAACATAGAGTTCCACGCGCGGATTCTGGCTCAGAAGTATATACAGCGCGAACTGATTAAAATATCGTCGGAAACCATTAAAGATGCATTCGAAGATACAACAGATGTTTTTGAGCTCCTCGATAAAGCTGAAAGAAACCTGTTTGCCGTCAGTGAAAATAATTTCCGGCGGGATTATGACAGCATGCAATCGCTGATCAGGGAAGCCATCAAAGATATTGAAGCTGCGCGGGACCATGAGGGCAATCTCCGGGGTGTTCCATCGGGTTTTACAGCACTTGACCGGATTACATCGGGCTGGCAGAAGTCAGACCTTATCATCCTTGCTGCAAGGCCTGGTATGGGCAAAACAGCATTTGTACTCTCAATGGCACGTAATATCGCTGTGGATTTTAACAAACCCATTGCCTTCTTCTCTCTTGAAATGTCATCTATCCAGTTGGTGACGCGGCTTATCTCGAGTGAAACCCAACTCCCCGCAGACAAACTTAGAAAAGGAAACCTTGAAGATTATGAATGGGAGCAGCTAAACGCAAAAATCGGCAGACTTGTAGATGCACCTATTTTCATTGACGACACACCTGCTTTATCTATTTTTGAACTGAGGGCCAAATGCCGCCGGCTGAAGGCTCAGCATGATATTCAGATGATCGTTGTGGATTACATCCAGTTAATGTCAACCGGCGGTGACAATAAAGGCAACCGGGAACAGGAAATCAGCACAATCTCCAGATCACTGAAAGCCCTTGCCAAAGAATTGAGTGTACCGGTCATCACGTTGTCGCAGTTAAACAGGTCAGTGGAAACCCGGACCGGTTCAAAAAGGCCTATCCTTTCTGACCTTCGTGAATCAGGCGCCATTGAACAGGATGCCGACCTGGTCCTTTTTATATACCGTCCTGAGTATTATAAACTCGATCAGGACGAAGAGGGGAATTCTACCAAAGGACTTGCTGAACTCATCATTGCCAAGCACAGGAATGGTGCCATTGCAGATGTTAAATTGCAATTCATTGACAGGTTTGCCAAGTTTGTTGACTGGGAAGGAGGAGATTATAATCAGACGTTCCAGACCCCCGCTGAATATGAACACCGGCCTGAAAACTCTTACATACTTCCCTCGAGGATGAACGATTCAACCGATGAAGAGGTCCCTTTCTGAACAACACAGCCGGCCGGTTGTTTCATGGAAGCGATGATCGGATAATTTTAGATCAGTCGCTTCGTTTAAAAAAGAAAACTTTGATGAAAAGGTTACTGGCTCTCATACTCTCTATTTTCATTTTCCAGCAGATAAGCGCGGCCTACCTGTTGATTCCGATGGACAACACACAGCAAAACCACCTGAAAGCATACGGCATTGCCTATTGGACCCTTCAGCAGGATGTAGAAGTAGATTGGCTTCTCAATTACAGAGGTGGTAGCTTCATGTGCAAGTACCATGAACTGATTGAGATTGAATGCCGGGTGCGGGGTGTTGACTACCAAATCATTGCCGATGCACAATCCACGGCCATTTTACTCGAAATTTCAAACCCACAGGTGAATATGGATGTAGTTAAGCTCCATAAGGCTCCAAGGATTGCGGTCTATTCACCAAAAAACAAATTACCCTGGGATGATGCGGTCACCCTTGTCTTAACTTATGCCGAAATCCCCTATGATGTGATTTACGATGAGGAGGTGATGAACATGAGCCTTCCGATGTATGATTGGTTGCATTTGCATCATGAGGACTTTACCGGACAGTACGGCAAATTCTGGGCAAGGTACCGGGATGCGGAATGGTATAAGGAAGACGTCAGGATCAACGAAGCTACTGCCCGAAAGCTTGGATTCGATAAGGTTTCGCAACTCAAACTGGCCGTCGCGAAAATGATTAAAAACTTTGTAGCCGGCGGAGGATACCTCTTTTCCATGTGCTCGGCTCCCGACAGTTTTGATGTAGCGCTTGCTGCTGAAGGTGTTGACATTTGTGACTATATGTATGACGGAGACCCTGCCGATCCCAATGCCCAGGAAAAACTTGATTACACTAAATGTCTCGCATTTACTGATTTTAAACTTGTTACAAATCCTTATGAGTATGAAATATCTTCAATTGATGTGAATCCGATGCAAAGGAGGATAACCCAAAACAATGATTTCTTCACTTTATTTGAGTTCTCTGCTAAATGGGATCCGATACCTTCAATGCTCTGCCAGAATCACCAGCAGATCATTGGAGGATTTATGGGTCAGACCACGGCATTTCAGAAACAATATGTTAAGCCCCATGTACTGATCATGGGTGAAAACAAAGCCCTGAATGAAGTGAGGTATATTCATGGTGAGCATGGCAAAGGAATGTGGACTTTTTATGCGGGCCATGATCCTGAAGATTATCAGCATTTTGTCGGTGACCCCCCTACGGATCTTAATCTGCACCCCAACTCAGCAGGTTACCGGTTGATTCTTAACAATGTGCTCTTTCCTGCGGCTAAAAAAGAGAAACAGAAGACCTGATTCTGCATTCCATTTTTGGTCTGAAATTTATCCAACCAGTTTAAAAAAGTTACCGGATTAACGCCAGCTTTCTTCAGGCAACTTGGGAACAATCAATGCATCCCTCTTGAAATTGTGTGAATAATGTAACATTTTCAAAGAATTGTATAATGATTTCCCTTTTGGTGTGTCGCACATTTGCTTCGTAATTCAGGGTTCTACAGAAGGGTACCATATAAAAGGTAGAAAATGTAAATGTCGTTCTTTCTAATGCGGAATCTGGAATTAATAACTATTTAGAGTTAATAATATTTTTTTTCAATTTTGATATTGAAACCAAAGTAAACTTACATTTGCGCGTTTTTAGCATTCGAAACTAAAATAGTTGCAATTATCTGAATTTTAACATTTTGATAAAACTGAAGAAACCAAAAAAATGAGTGAATCATCCATCTCCGGGATTGCTTCAAACAATTTTGAAGAACCCGATCCGGAACCTCCATCCGGGAGGGCGCTTGAATGCCTGTCCCAGCCTCAGCCATCTGCTTCTGAGACCCGTCTGCTTTTACCAATCAATCCCAAAACCCAACTTTTCATTGATACCCATTATCCGGGCATCTCATTAAAAGATTGGAACAGTTGGTACTGGCAGTTGAAAAACAGTGTAAGATCGCTGAATGATTTACAACGATTTTTCACGCTCAGTGATGAGGAGCTCCATGTTCATGAGGGACAGGCTTCTCTTCCCATCCGGGTAACTCCTTATTATCTTAGCCTGATGGACCCTGACAATGCCATGAATCCGATCCGCCGATTGATGATACCGGTCACCCATGAACTAATGGTGATGGATTGCGAACAATCGGATCCGCTGGGCGAAGAGAATCAAAGTCCGGTTCCTCAATTGGTGCACCGATATCCCGACAGGGCTTTGTTCCTGGTAACAGGATTCTGTGCAGCATACTGCCGCTACTGTACAAGAACCCACATGGTTGCTGAAAAAGCAAAAACACACATCACCCGGAATTATTGGAATGAAGCCATTGAATACATTAAGAACACTCCCCGGATCAGGGATGTCATTATCTCGGGGGGTGACCCGCTTACTTTATCTGATGGTGCAATTGACTTCCTGTTAAACAGTCTCTTTACGATCCCTCATGTCGAAATGGTCAGGATCGGAACAAAAATCCCAGTGGTAATGCCGCAGCGAATAACCCCTGCACTGGTGCGCGTATTGAAAAAATACCAGCCCCTTTACATGAATATCCATTTTACCCATCCTGACGAACTGACCATTGAAACCAGAACAGCCTGTTCAAGACTGGTCAGTGCCGGTATTCCCCTCGGAAGCCAGACTGTTCTTCTCAAAGACATCAATGATAATCCGGATACAATGAAGGCGCTGATGCATGAGTTGCTGAAAGCGAGGGTCAAACCCTATTACATCTATCAATGTGATCCGATACCGGGTTCATCACATTTCAGAACACCGGTAGAAAAGGGTTTGGAAATCATTCAGGCGCTCAGGGGATTTACTTCAGGTCTTGCCGTACCTCATTATGTCATAGATTCGCCCGGTGGTGGAGGGAAAATTCCTATCTTGCCTGAGTATTTCATGGGACGGGATCCATCAGGAAATATTTTACTAAAAAATTATGAGAACAAGCTGTTCGTTTATCCAGACGCAGGTTAATAAACACTTGTAAAAAAGTACCATGTTTCGCATCAGGACGATCACAAGCGACTTGACCCTCAGGGATAAAATGGCTATTTCTCAGTCTATTGAAATTCTTTTCTCACATTTCCCAGATGTTCAGAAGGACAAGTTTTACGAGATACCTGAACAGCTCAAAAATCCGCTAAAATTCAAATTTTCAATCAAGCTTCTCGTTGCTGAGAATTCATCAGGACTTGTTAAAGGTCTGGCTATTTTATATTATGCCCCGGATGTCAATTTTTGTTTTCTTGATTACATTGCGACCGGTAAAGAGATCGTTTCGGGTGGAATTGGCAGTGCTTTGTACCAAAAAGTGAGAGATGTTGCCAGGGATC
>JBLRXC010000013.1:0-40864 GCA_047920975.1 Bacteroidales bacterium
GTCCCGTTTGAAGTTCTCTCACACAATTACAAAAGCCGGAAAATACGTATCGGTCAGCAACCTGCATCAAGCCCGGAAGCTTGAAGCCGCGTTCATTACTTTACAAAATGTAGCTGCTGAGATTAACGGGAAAATATTTAGTTTTGTAACCGGCAGACGAATCATGATATGAAAAACCGTACCATCACACTCGATTCTGAAATTGAAAGGATTATCAGGCATTGTGACGCATGTAATGTAGCCATGGTGGATGCACAGAACCAGCCATATGTCGTTCCGATGAATTTTGGTTACACCAGTGGCTTTATTTATCTTCATTCATCTCAAACAGGAAAAAAGATAGCTGTGCTCCGGAACAATAACCGGGTATGTGTCTCCTTCAGTACCGATCACCAGTTGCGGTGGCAGAACGAAGGCGTAGCCTGCAGCTACGGTATGAAATACAGAAGTGTGCTTGCAACAGGATATGTGGAGTTTATTGAAGATGATGAGGAGAAGAGGAAAGGCCTCGATATCATCATGAGCCAATACACCGACCGGAAGTTTAAATACAGTCCGCCCTCGATTAAGGAAGTTTGTGTTTTCAGGGTAGTTGTGGAGAAGTTGGAGGGGAGAGCGTACGGGTATTAGTTTGAAGTCTTCAGTTTAACGGGCAGAGTGGGAAAATTGTTAAATTGTTGAATTGTTAAATTGTTGGGACTGAGTTGGCAGGAGTGAGATGTCCTGAGCTTGCCGAAGGATCGAAACCACCGATTTAAATAAACTCTTGTAACTTTGTCCGCGATACATTCATCAACGTTTTGGTAATTAAAAAAGAATCCGGCTTAACATGAAACTCTCCCGCCCGGCATTCCTTGTGGATGAGGATAAATGCCGGAATAATATCGAAATCATGGCATTGAAGGCCAAAGCCTCAGGCATTGGTTTCCGGCCGCATTTCAAGACCCATCAGTCAGCCGCCATTGGTGAGTGGTTCCGGGATCATGGTGTGGAAAAGATTACTGTATCATCAATAGGGATGGCAGAATACTTTGCATCACATGGCTGGCGGGATATCCTTGTGGCTTTTCCTGTCAATCTGAGAGAAATTTCAGCTATCAATCAGCTTGCCCGTAAAGTTTTACTGCAACTGGTGGTGGAGTCAGCATCAACCACAACTTTTCTTAAGGATCATTTAACAGCACAGGCTGGAATCTGCATTAAAATTGATACAGGAGCCCGCAGAACAGGGCTGATGCCTGGAAATCTGACAGAAATAACAAACATCCTTCAAATCCTGACCAGGTCAGAAAATATGACATTCAACGGCTTTCTGACTCACGACGGGCATACATACACAGCCGGAAGCCGGGAGGAAATTGTTTCCATACATCAACATTCCGTCGCCCTTCTGAATAGCCTGAAAAAAGAAATTGAGAAGGATTTTCAGGTCCCTCAGATTTCTCTGGGTGATACCCCGTCATGCAGTATCATTGAACGGTTTGAGGGACTGGATGAAATACGGCCCGGTAATTTTGTTTTTTACGATTTGATGCAATATGCACTGGGAGCCTGCTCCCTGCACGAGATTGCGGTAGCCGTGGCTTGCCCGGTGGTTGCTGTGCACAGGGAAAGAAATGTGTTGGTGATCCATGGCGGAGCCGTTCATTTATCAAAAGAGTACCTCGAAAAAGGAGGTCTGAAACATTTTGGATTGATGGTGCCGCTCACGGCAAATGGTTGGGGAGAACCTGTTCCGGATTGTTATGTTCAGTCGGTATCACAGGAGCATGGCATTGTTCACGCCTCAGATGAATTTTTGAAAACAATCAATATAGGTGATATGGTGGGTGTACTGCCGGCTCATGCCTGCCTTACAGCCAGTCTGTTTCGCTATTTTTACCGGTTGGACGGCAACCGGATGGAAACACTCCACACTTGATTTTAATTTTTTGATTTTCATTCAAAGATTAGTCTTATTTTTGCGTTTGGTTCAATCCAAAGATAGAATGATGAGAACAACCAAAATGCACCCTGGTCTTTTATACCGACTGTTGTTGATTGCTGTCCTGCTTGGTGTTTTATCATGCCATCGTCAGAGCCCCTCACATTATCTGAAAAATGGCAGTGCCAAATTTCAGCTGCAGGATTATGCCGGTGCTATTGAAGAACTGGATCAGGCCATCAGGTTGAAGGATGATTATAAAGAGGCTTATTACGTGCGGGCGCTCAGTCTGGTGCATCTGAACCGGTTTGATCAGGCAGCAGATGATTTCGATAAGGTGATTGAGATGGATCCATTTTTCAAGGATGCATGGTTCAACAGGGCTTTCTATATCAAACAGCGGGCGGGGGACTTTGCCGCCGCTATCGATGACTACAACCGGTTCATAGAACTCACTCCTGGCGGAGATCATTCCTTTGCACTCAACAACCGCGGCTATGCCAAATATAAACTCAATGATCTTGACGGGGCTCTCAAAGACATTGAAAATTCTATAAGTCTTAATATGGGCAATTCATATGCTTACCGCAACAGGGCGCTGGTTTATATTGCGAAGGAAAACCTGGAGTTGGCCTGTAATGACCTGGAGACTGCCCTTGCGCTCGGATTTACAAAAAGCTATGGCGGGGAAGTGCAGGGACTCTATGACTTATACTGCGACAAGGAGCGGTGAGCATCCTTCGTCAGGCCCGGATAAAGAGGGCTAAGAGAGGGTTGCTGATTTCAGAAAACGCTGTTTATTGAGCGAGTGTTTTCCTATGTGCCCTATCCTCCTATGTGGTTCAAAGTATACACCTCTTAGGGTCTCCGTGGTGAAGAAATAGATAACCACTAAGATTTCTATGATACAAATACTTTATTTGAAAAAAATACTAAGCAATTTGGAAGTCTTTACAAAAAGGCGTTTCTCTTCTGATAACAGCGAAAAGCCTGTGCAATATTTTATTTCTTATTGCATTGAGAACAAGCATTTTATTTTTCCCTTGCACTACTTTACGCTGATAATATTCTCTTAGCTCCCGATCAGAACTTATAGCGGACATCGCAGACATATGTAGTAACTTCTTCAACGCTTTGCTAGCAAAGTTGCATTTAAAAGCACCGTAGGTGCGAAATTATGTTAGACCGAAAGCGCAGCCCTTTTTAGAAGCCTCGTAGAGGCGGCATTATTGATGACAAGATCAGTTAAAAAAGTTGAAAATATGACTTTCATAATACCAGGTTTATAATTTCGCCTCTATGAGGCTGAACTTCTTTCTTCATATTGTCTGCTACCATACTTTCGCCCCTACGAGACTCCATGTTCACAAAATTACTTTTTTACTAACCTGGTGGAGGGCCGGCCTGGCAGTAAAAGTGATAGCTGAACTTCATCATTCATAGCGTCTCAGCGGTGAGGAAAAGATAACTGCAAAGCCGCGAAGGATATAAAAAATTTCCAATCAATGAAGGATTTTGTGATTACCGGTTCTCTTCCGGTTTAAGGATGACTCCCCGGTTTTTCCGTCCGTCAATCTTGGCAATCAACGGTTTATCGAACCGGAGATGCCGGAGAAACTCATCTTCATATACCGGTTCAACACCATTGAGAAAACCGAGGTCATAAAACCCGTCTTTGATATACGGGTTGATCGTAAAATAGCCCACCCTGAAAGAGGTCAGGTTCTGGAAGAAATGTGTTCCCTGGCTGGGGTCGATCCGGTAATCAGCCATTCCCGATTCAACGATGATGCGCGCGGCTGAAATTTGTGGCCATTTAACCGGAATACCCAGCCACGGATCGGTTGAACCCCACCGTCCCGGTCCCACCAGGATATAGTTTTTCCCCTCCTTTAGGAACTGATCATTCAACCGGCTGACATCCTGGGCTATCAGCGTACTTTTGGCAGGATCAAATGCTTCGGGTTTGACATAGACAAAATCATAAAGATTTTCAATGATCCCGTTACCCAAAGCCGAATTGGAAAAGATAACCGTTTCTTCCTCATTCACATCATTCAGATTCACATCCATCATCTCTTTGTTGTCGACAATGGGACGTATCTGAAGCAGGTTGAAAATGTGAGGGATCTCCTTATTTCTGCTCAGGTTCACAGCAAATTCAATCTCCACGGGTTTGTTCATCTCTTTCTGCCCTATTTTCAATACCAACTGAAGAATTTCAGCAAGTGGAAACACATTGTGTAACAGTATGTTGGAAAAGGTGATCACTTTTTTCCCCGGATAATTTACCCCGTCCCTCAATAAATTGCTTTCAAAGTCGTAAGTGGAGGCCACCTGATTGATGGAGCCATCTTTTTCCGCTTCTGAAATCCTAAGCTTAAGGAGGTTAACGCTGTCATCCAATGATATTTTGAAACTTGCTGGGTTGAGGTCAAGGGCATAATACAGCCGTTGGGTTTCGCGCAATGCCATATCGGGAGAGGCAAGCTGAAGAAGTTTTTTGGGATATTTGGGCGAAAACCTGAGGGTAGCCCCACCATCTACGATGTATTTTCCAAGTCCCAGTGCAATGGTTACGATACCATCTTTGGGTTTTTCGGGCTCAATGGGATAGAAGTTGATGGAGCGGGCAACCCCTGAAAAAGTTGGATAGAAACGGGTTCCATATTTTTCGCCGCACACCTCCTGCAACACAATGGCCATTTTTTCTTCGTCAATTACATTGAGGGTTGCCGACATATAAGCCTTGCTGTCCTTAAAAAAAGAGGAGGCATAAACGCTTTTGATGGCGCTTGACAGCATTTCAATCATCAGCCGTTCATCATTTTCAACAAACGGAATCATATAGGTTGAATAGATCCCTGCAAAAGGCTGGTAATGTGAATCCTCCAGCAGGCTGGATGATCTGATCGCAATGGGATTATGGATCACGGAGATGAAAGTATAGAGATCCTCATGTATTCTGAAGGGAAACCGTGCAGAGGTGAAGGCATTCAGAATCTCCTGATCGCTCATGTTTTCTGCCAGCGCAATGGAATAGAGGTTGTTTTCCTCCATGAATTCATCAAAAACATCTGTACAAAGGACAACAGTACGGGGAATGGTGACAATGATGTTCGGGTATTTGTCGAGCATTTTGTTACGCATGATCAGCGAGTCGAGGAAAGCAAGACCCCTGGCTTTTCCACCAATAGATCCGTCACCAATGCGGGTAAAGGTAAAGTACTCATCAAAACTGTCGCGGTAAAACTCGGCAATGATACCCCTTGCTTTGTTGAGACGAAAGCTGGCAATGGCGTCAAACATGAATTTCCGAACCTCATCAAGGTTTTCAAAATCGCCGATGCGTAAATCCCTGATCAGATCTGCCAGGGGAAAAAGTGCCCTGGCCCTGAACCATTTTGAAAAGTGATTGCGGGTGATGTGGTATTCCAGAGATTCGTCCGGAATTCTGAATAAGATCTCCTGGAACGATTTCAGGTCGGAGGCACGCATCACCTCTTTTCCGCTGGATGGGCTGACAAATACAAAATCACCAAAGGCAAAATGCTCGAAGATAAAATTCCTCAGCTCCATGGAGATGGTTTTGGAGTGTTTGTTGATAAACCCTACCTTCATCTGTTTTGCCAGCTCCTCACTTTCACCATCCGACGACTGAAGCAGCAACGGCATGAAACGGTCGTCATTTTTTATACGCTCACATAACTTTATGCCGGCATATTTATCGATCTCCCCCTTTCTGCGGTAACTCAAATCGGTGATCACGCCAAGCATGTTGATTTTGTACTTCTCATAAAACTGAACGGCTTCTTCGTAAGATGTTGCGAGGAGTATCTTAGGCCTCCCGCGCATCCTCAGCATCTTCTGGTGTTCATTCAGTCCTTCGGTCATGAATTTCAGGGATTGCTTGAAGATGATTTTGTAAATATTGGGCAGATAACTGGAGTAAAACCGGATAGAGTCCTCCACAAGCAGGATGGTTTGAACGCCCACTTCATTCACGTCATGCTCCACGTTCATTTTATCCTCGATCAGTTTGATGATGGCCAGAAGCAGGTCGGCATTTCCAAGCCAGCTGAAGATATAGTCGATGGCGCTCAGGTCACTTCTGTTCACCTTCAGGGTTACTTTCCGGGAGAAGGGGGTAAGCACTACAATCGGTTTTTCGGGGTAGTTCTTCTTGATCTGCTCAGCCATGTCGAAGGTATCTGTCTCTTCGGCGCTGAGCATGGTAATCACCAGGTCAATATTTTCTTCTTTCAGGAGTCTGAAGGCTTCTGCTTCAGAGTTGGCGATCAGGAATTGCGGTGGATATCTAAGATTCAGGGAGACATACTCATTGAAAATCTGTTCATCAATGCGGCCGTCATCTTCCAGGATAAATGCGTCGTAAGCACTTGATACCAATAGTACATGGTATATCCGCTTCTTCATCAGGGTGTTGAAAGAGGTAGTGCTGAAGTAATATTTAGGAGCCTGCAGGGGATTGGGTCTCTTCATAAGCCATTTTAGTCAGATCGTTTACAAAGTTCAAAAATAGTAATAATTCACCATTACATAGGAGGAGATTCCCTCAACTGACCGGAGGATCTGGTTGGGTTTGTAATCGTACACTGATGATACTGATTTAAAGAATCAATTCGCAACAAATGATCAATGCAACTTAAAGGTTCAGGGTTTGCAGCGGGTTGGTGACCGGTCAATACCTTGCGGTTCTGATGATGGGATGTGCGAACTTCAATTGGGATGACTGAAGCCTGTTTTGTGCAATGCATGACCCAGGTTTCAGAATTTCATATTCAGAGGTTAGGCTTGAATTGGATTTGGTTTAAGGAGCTTGCTTTTGATCTGCCGTTCTCTTGTTGTAACCTGAATCGTTTAATCGCCTGATTTCTTAATGTTTTGTGCCTTGGGGCAACCATATTATAACTGTATTGAATAAAGTGAACACTGGTTCTTTGTTTGTACTTTTGGTCCCGTAAATGCGGGATACCAAACCACGTGCGCTAAAGCTCAGTGGTGGTGTGTGATCAGGGCTTCATAAGGCCGATCCCCTGAGCGGACAATGTTAGTGTTTTGGACCGACCTTAAATTATTTTCGCAGCAAAACAAGGCAATGAACCGTGTGACTTCGGCAAGCTCAGCAACCACGGTGGCCTGCGGAGCGATCCGGAGAGACGGGTGGTTGAGCGATGTCCTGAGCATGCCGAAGGGCTTGTCGAAACCACAGTTGATCAATCTATAATCAATAAAAAGATTCTATTAAATATGGGGCTTCGACCCTTCGACTTTGCTCAGGCCAGGCAGGCTCAGCCCCCGGTGTACCGGCTTGGATCGCGCAAGAGGTTTGTTGCCGTAGGTTTTGCGTGGAAAGAATTTTCAGTCTTGATTTTTTCGTTCTTTTTTGCCTGTGCTGAGTGAAACCGAAGCATCAAGAAAAAAGAACAGAATTCACTTATAAAAGTCAAGGCTTCTTAAAAATATCAATGAAAAACATGACCGGGACACCCAAATCTATAAAAAACAGATCATAAATGACCGATCCTATCGTGTCGGGTATTTTTTAAAGATCTCTTCTGAATTCAGCAGGATATCAACATATTGTGCCCGGCGGTAGGCAAACGGGTCCTGAATTTTTTTCATGGACATTTTGCCCCTGAAATCATCCAGTGTTTTATAACCTTTGCTCGTCATCCAGCGCTCAATATCGGTCAGGATGGCTGTAATCTGTTCTATTTTATTTTTATAGAGGGTACTCACCACCTGCACACAATCTGCCCCTGCAAGAATCATGGAGATGACATCCTCTCCGGTGAAAATACCGCGGCTGGTGCAAATCTGCGCATCGATATCCCCATAAAGCATTCCGGTGATGCGAAGCGGGAAGCGGTTTTCATCATGATGGCTGAGGTTATAGGGAAACCGCATTTCTTCCTTGTCGATGTCAATTTCCGGTTGGAAAAGGCGGTTGAACAGCACAAAAGCATTGACACCTCTTTTATCCATCTCCTTCACAACGTAAAGAGGATTGGTATAGTAAGGGCTCAATTTGATGGCCACCGGCATCCGGATGGCTTTTTTGATAGCCTCTGCGATATCAAGCTGCTCATTGATGATGGCTTTACCGATCATTTCGTAATCGGAGGGAACATGGTAAAGATTGACCTCAAGTCCTGCTGCACCCATCGCCTCAATCTTTTGGGCGTACTCAATCCATGATTCGAGGTTGATGGCATTCAGACTGGCAAAAACAGGTATATTTACACTGTTGATGGCTTGCCGGAGTTTCATCAGGTACTCTTCCGGACCGGCATGTTCGATATCAGGAAAAAGTGATCGCATTTCGGCATTCCGTTCCGCAAATTCTTCTACCTGTTCCGACATCTGCAGGTTTTCAAGCTGGATCTGCTCTTCGAAAAGGGATTTGTAAACGATGGCCGCTGCGCCCGCTGCTTCCATGCGTTTCAGATTATCAGGATTCTCGACCAGATTACATGCCCCCACGATGACGGGATTTTTCAGGGTGATCCCCATGTACTTCGTTGCAAGATTTATCATATTGTTTTGTATATTATAAATTTCAGATCATTAAAAATTCCATACAAACCTTTTGGGATGAAGGTGGGCAAATGTATAAAATATATCAAATGAATGTTGCACCCCGGGCTTATCTAAATGCGTTCTAAATAAGGCTGATAGAAATTAAAAGCATATTATTTTACTAATTTCGCCCCGGTGAAAAGAGGATTTATTTTGAAATAGAAAACAAGGATTTAAATAATATTTACGATGGCAAAACAGAAAAAATTCATCACGTGTGAGGGTAACTATGCCACCTCCCATATCGCATATATGTTCAGCGAAGTGGCTTGTATTTATCCTATTACGCCCTCATCTGACATGGCAGAATTTGTTGATCAGTGGGCTGCCTATGGCAAAAAAAATATTTTCGGTGAGATTGTCGATGTTCGTGAAATGCAATCGGAGGCCGGAGCGGCCGGAGCAATGCATGGCGCTTTACAGGCAGGCGCACTCACCAGTACCTATACAGCATCTCAGGGCCTGTTGCTGATGATCCCCAATATGTATAAGATATCCGGAGAATTGCTTCCGGGTGTATTTCATGTTAGTGCCAGAAGTCTGGCAGCGCAGGCGTTGTCTATCTTTGGTGATCACAGCGACGTGATGAGTACCCGCCAGACCGGCTTTGCCATGCTTGCTACCGGAAGTGTGCAGGAAATAATGGATATTGCCGGTATTGCACACCTTGCAGCCATTAAAACACGCATCCCGTTTCTTCACTTTTTTGACGGCTTCCGGACATCGCACGAGGTACAGAAAGTGGAAGAGATGCAGATGGAGGATCTGGCCAGGCTGATTGACCATAAAGCGCTGCAGCATTTCCGCAACAATGCCCTGAATCCGGAGCATCCTGTGACCCGCGGTACTGCGCAGAACCCGGATATCTATTTTCAATCAAGGGAGGCTGCTTCCAAATTTTATGATCAGATTCCGGATGTAGTGGATGATTACATGAAAGAGATTACCAAAATCACCGGTAGGGAGTACCACCCATTTACCTATTACGGAGCCAAAGATGCAGAAAATATCATCATCGCCATGGGATCGGTAACCGGTCCTGTCAAAGAGGTGATTGACTACCTGATGGAGAAGGGTGAAAAAGTTGGATTGATCACGGTACATCTTTACAGACCTTTTAGCGAAAAATACTTTTTGAAAGTATTACCCAAAACAGTCAAAAAGATTGCCGTGCTTGACCGCACGAAAGAGATTGGAGCCAATGGTGAACCACTTTATCTTGATGTAAGGGATATTTTTTATGGCAGGAAAGATGCTCCGGTGGTCATTGGCGGACGCTATGGCCTGAGTTCCAAGGATACCACTCCTGCGCATATCATTGCTGTGTTCGACAACCTGAAACTAAAGGAGCCCAGGAACCGGTTTACAATCAGCATCTTGGATGATGTTAAAAACACCTCTCTCCCATTACTCCCTGAAATCAGCATTACGCCAAAAGGGACTTATGAGGCTAGGTTTTATGGTCTGGGTGCCGATGGAACAGTAGGTGCCAATAAAAATTCTATCAAGATCATCGGAGACTCAACCGACAAATATGCACAGGGATATTTCTCCTATGATTCAAAAAAGTCAGGGGGAATAACGGTTTCCCACCTGCGGTTTGGTGATCATCCGATCCGCTCAACATACCTGGTTAAGACCCCTGATTTTGTTGCCTGTCATGTACCTGCATATCTCGAAAAATATGACATGCTTTTCGGATTGAAAAAGGGCGGCACATTTCTTCTGAACAGTATTTGGGATGAGGAGGAGACGAAAAGCAAGCTTCCCAATCACATGAAAAAATACCTGGCTTTGAATGATATTCAGTTTTACATCATCAACGCCACAAAAATAGCTTCAGAGATTGGTCTCGGAGGCCGTACAAACACCATCATGCAGTCAGCATTTTTCAAAGTATCAGAGGTAATCCCTTATGAGCTTGCTGTTGATGAAATGAAAAAGGCCATCCAGAAAAGTTATGGCAAAAAGGGAGAGGTGATTGTTAACATGAATTATGCGGCGGTTGATCGCGGAGCAGATGTAATCAGGGTGAAGGTTCCCAAAGAGTGGGCAAAAACAGAGATTCAGGAGCATAAGGATTCACGTGATCTTCCCGATTTTATCCGCAATATTTTTGAACCGATCAACAGGCTTGAAGGAGAAAGTCTTCCGGTGAGCGCTTTCGATGGCAGGGAGGACGGAACATTCCCTGCCGGAACTACTGCTTATGAGAAGCGGGGCATAGCCGTTGAAGTACCCGAATGGATTCCTGAAAACTGTATACAGTGTAACCAGTGTGCCTATGTCTGTCCGCATGCCTGTATCAGACCATTCCTCCTCGATAAAAAGGAGATGAAAGGACTCCCCGTTGGAACGGTAACCATTGAGGCCAAACCCAAAACGTTTGAAGGATATCAGTACAGGATCCAGGTAAGTCCGCTCGACTGCACCGGTTGCGGCGTGTGTGAACAGGTATGTCCCTCCAAGGAAAAGTCGCTGGTGATGAAGCTTCTGGAAACACAGATTGAACAGACGCAGGTATGGAATTACCTCGATAGTCATGTGACTTATAAGGACACCATTGTGGAGAAAGACAAATCAGTAAAGAACAGTCAGTTTGCTCAGCCATTGTTTGAGTTTTCAGGTGCCTGCGCCGGATGTGGCGAAACACCCTACATCAAGCTGGTTACTCAGTTGTATGGTGAGAGAATGATGATCGCCAATGCAACCGGTTGTTCGTCCATATACGGAGGTTCAGCACCATCAACTCCTTATTGCCCCAGTAAAAAGTCCGGCAGGGGGCCGGCATGGGCCAACTCTTTGTTTGAAGACAATGCGGAGTACGGATATGGTATGGTGACTGCCATCAACAAAATGAGGGAGCGAATTGCAAGGATGATGCGTGCATCCAATGGTAAATTTTCGGCTGCTACAAAAAAGATCATGAAAGAGTGGCTTGAAAATATGCACCATGGTGAGAAATCTGATGAAGTTTCCCTCAGATTGATCCCGGCGTTGAAAAAAGAGAAAGATCCGCTCGCCAAAGAAATTCTGAGTCTTGAAAAATACTTCAGTAAAAAATCGGTGTGGGTCATTGGTGGTGACGGATGGGCCTACGACATTGGTTATGGTGGACTGGATCATGTAATCGCATCGGGTGATGACATTAACCTGCTGGTACTCGACACTGAGGTTTACAGCAATACCGGCGGACAGGCCTCCAAATCAACACCTGCTGGAGCCGTGGCCAAATTTGCCGCATCGGGTAAAAAAATCAGGAAAAAAGACCTGGGTGCCATGGCCATGACCTATGGCTATGTGTATGTTGCACAAATCGCGATGGGTGCGAACCAGGGCCAGACACTCAGAGCCATTCGCGAAGCAGAGGAGTATCCGGGACCTTCTGTCATCATCGCCTATTCTCCCTGTATCAACCATGGGTTGCGCTTTGGCATGAGCCAGACCATGGAAGAGGAAAAATTGGCTGTTGAAAGCGGTTACTGGCATCTTTACAGGTATAATCCGCTGCTCGGAAAAGAGGGTAAGAACCCGTTCACACTTGACTCAAAGGAACCCGACTGGAGTAAATTCCAGGCCTTCCTCAAGCGGGAGGTGCGCTATACTTCGCTCATGAAATCATTTCCAATGGAAGCGGCTGAGTTATTTATCTCGGCAGAAGAGAATGCAAAATGGCGTTATGACGGTTATAAGCGGATGGCGGAGATGGTTTACGGGATGGAAAGCTAAGAGCCAGGAACGGAGGGCGGAGAGGTCTGAGTACCGTGAACCGTAAACAATGTAGCTGGTTGCTCGTTGCTGGTTGAGAACCGTGAATTGAGAAGAGCAGGCAGTGGGCAGTTGGCAATTGTCAAATTGCTTCTGTAATCATTGTTGTTGTTCAAAAATGGATTAGAGCTTAGCGCTAAAGGCTAAAAGCGGAGAGTTGAGAATTGAAAACTGTGAACTCAACATGGTGAAGGTGGTTTAATAGGTTCTTTCGTTAATCAGAATGCCGTCCTGGTCCCACATTTTCCAGGTCCCGGTTTTTTTGCCTGCCTGATAGTGCATTTCATAAAGAAGGACACCCTGATCATTCCAGATCAGCCATTGCCCATCCTTCTGGTCATCCCTGTATCTTGCCTCTGCTACCTTTATTCCCTGCTCGTTCCAATTGATCCATAAACCATCCTTCTTCCCTTCGCTATAAGAACGCAACTCGCTTTTCAGGCCATTCATGTGGTAGGCAATGATCTCTCCATCCTGAAGGCCATTTTTAATGTTCAGCGAAATCCTGGGATGACCGTTTTCATAATACTCAGTATGAGTCCCGGTATAAAGCATGTCCTTTTTATAAAAATAGCCATCCTTTAAACTGATCTCCTGCGAGAAAAGCGCTTCAGAAAAGAAAAGTGAGAGAAATGTTATATTTAAAATCCAAAAGTTTTTCATTGTTCTTTATTTGGTTTAACAAAATTAATGAATAATCAGCATCAAAGAAGTGGTCTTGTCATGATTGCAAAGCCATGGCTCTTTTATCAGAACTGGTAGCTTATTCCTACACCAAAAGCAATACCCGGATTATAACTGCTGTAAGGTTGTTTTTCGGCACCGAATGAGTGATAGTTGCTTTCAAGCCTGGCATTTAAAATATTGGAAACTTTTAAATCAATGACGGTCCGTTGTTCTTTTCCAATCCTTTTGTTCAGAGTAAAATTCAGACTGTTGAAAGGCTCTGTGTAGATATCCGGAAACAAACCGGCTCCAACAATGGCCAGCGTACTCCCCTTAACGTTATAGAAAAGTCCTGCATCCAGACCGGCTACGGGATTGCTGTAAGTCATGCCCAGGTTAATAACATAGGGTGACTGGCCGGCCATTTCGCGTTTATCACCAATGGTCTCACCGGTTTTCTCATATGATTTCCGTGATTCATACTCTGTTTCAGTCATGTCAATTTCAGAGGCAACCAGGGTTAGGTTTCCGCTCAGGCTGAGATTTTGTAAAAATCCTGTAATAAACCCAAGATCTTTTCTGAACTCAAATTCGGCACCTGCAAGTTCACCATCTCCGACATTCCGGGGCTGGTATTCGGTGCTGGTTTGCTGCTCCGGTATCCTTACCAGTTCAATCGGGTTGTCAAAACTTTTGTAAAAACCGCTAACCGATATCATCTGACCCCGTTCCTGGAAATATTCCAAGCGGATATCCACATTGTCAATTCTGGTTTCTGTGAGCCTTCCATCCCAGGTAGCATAGGTAAAGAGTGCTCCGTTGAAAATCCGGTTTGAAATGGGGTCAAGGATCTGGGCAAATGAGAGCTCTTTAAAGGAGGGGCGGGCAATGGTCCTGGAATATGAAGCACGCAAATTCATGTTGCCGGTGACTTCATAAATCAATCCTGCGGAAGGAAAAAAATCGGTTGACTGAAGAACTATTTCATTTTTGAGGTTTTTCCCATTGCTTATATCACCGCTTGCAAAAGTTTGATCACGACCGGTATGCCTGAGGGTATAGTTCTCAATCCGGACTCCAATAACCGATTTGAGTTTTGCAAGCAGATATATTTCATTGGTTACATATCCGGCAAAATTGTTCACATTTGACTCATAAGCGTTCGGATTGGGATCATTGTTTCCTGACTGGTAATAGATGCTGTTGGGTTTGTTCGGATATATATTCACAGGATCCAGCACACTGTTTGCATCCGGGTTTGTCCATGACTGACTGCCAAAAAACTGCATGTCGAAGAAAAGGATCTCATACGCGCGCTGTTTGTATTGGTGAGAACCCCCAAATTTGATCCTGGAGTCCCTTGAATTGAACTTATATCGTTTTGAAATATCCAGTTTGGTTGTGTTATTGAGCTCATTGAGCGACCTCCAGATACGGGATGGATTTCCTCCTGCCCCGGCATTAAAGAGCGTGTCAATGGTCCGGTAGGTAAAAGCCGTTTTTCTGATATCCGGGTCATCAGATGAAGAGAAAGTTGGGGATACTCTCCAGTCAATGGTATAACCGGAATTTTTGAGCACGTGTGTTCCATTCAGTAACAGATTTGATAGTGACCGCTGATTGTATTCAAGGTTATCTGATCCGGCATAATAACCTGATTGTCCCACCGCTTCACCATCATTGTCAATAAAAAACCGGCCGGCTCTGCTTTCGCCGTTTTGTAACCGCATAAGTGTCAACCTGTATTTGTTGTATTGTGTTTTATAGGCCACTCCTCCCAGCGCCCCGATGAGTACATTTTGCTCACCTATTTTACCGGTCTGAATGGTCGCATAGCGCATCTCATATCGGTCGGGGTCAATATATCTCTGGTACTCACCAAACACTACATCGTCATAATAAAGGTAGTCGTTTTTATAGGAGAGGGAGAATATATATCCCAATTGTGGATTTTTTGCGGCCTTTGGTTTGATGTCCAGCTGATCACCAAAAGAGACACCAAAACTGTAATCCAATAAACTAAGTTTGGTTGAAGCACCGAGCTGAGGGTTAAAACTGGTGATAAAGTCAACGGTCTCCTGCTGTGAGGCTCCACTGAAGGGCGTTGGGATATTTGCATCCCTTGCCCGGTCGGGTAATGCCCTTGTACCGTCATCAAACCCGAGGATATCTGTCGCGCCGCCATCATAGGTGAGAAAATCAGCATTGAGGTGCATTTTGGGATTGTACCTAAGCCCAAAGGAGGCAGAAACCAATCTTTTTTCAGGAAAGTCTTTGGTTTCAATATTCAACATGCCACCGGTAAAATCTGCCGGCATATCTGCAGTAAAATTCTTGCTGACAAAGATATTGTCAATCAGGTTCGATGGAAAAATATCCATTTGCAAACTGTTTCTGTCGGGATCAAGCCCGGGAATATCCACATCATTCAGGGTGGTTTTTGAGTACCGGTCGCCTAATCCTCTCACATAAACATATTTTCCGTCTTCAACCGATACACCCGTTACTCTCTTCGCTGCTTCAACGGCTGTGGCATCTCCAGTGAGCTGCATTTTTGCAGAGGATATCCCATCAAGCATCGCAGCTGATTTTTTTTTCAGGATTAACAATGCTGTTTCTGTTGTCCTGATGACCTCGGCACTGACCACCACCTCCGACAATTCAAGTGAGCTTTCCTTCATGATGAGGTTGTCAAGCACTGTTACTGAAGATGCCGTTACTTTCACTTCCTCAACCATAAGGGTCTGGTACGAAATATAAGAAAGTTGAAGGTCATAGACCCCTGCATCTGCATCTAATGTAAACTTTCCATCGAGATCGGATGTGGTTCCGGTAGTTGTTCCTTTCAACAGAATAGTAACTCCGACAAGAGTCTCTCCGGTTGCATCCTCATAAACCGTACCTCTTATTTTACCTTTCTGGGCAAAAGCCTGAAGCGACAAGAAAAGTGCGATGAAGATCCATGTGATTTTGGTCATAATCTTTAGAAGGTTATTTTATAATCAATTAAAACAGGAAACAGACTCATCATTTTTCATCTGAGAGCCTGTTTCCAATTTTGATGTAATTCTTTTCTGAATCAGGGATCAAAGTCCGGTAAATTTACCCGCTTTAGCAGCCCAGGTCCAGCCAAAAACTGAAAAATCAGTAGTGTAGGTAGTTCCGGCAGTGACTCCTGCAGGTACTTCACCGTTGACATAGTTTGCTAAATCCTCTGCCGGTACGTCCAGAACAATTCCTAGGAAATTAACCACACCAACGTTATGAACTACACGGTTTATTTTTTGTCCTTCTTTGATACCTGTAATAAATATATTTTCCAGATTGACAATTGAATTGTCATCTGTGTTGATCAGGTCTGATGAAAATCTTTCCAGATCAAAATCGTTGGCTATTACATAGCCATTTTTAATGGTGTGTCCTGCTTCGTAGGAACCTTCCGGTCCATCGAGCTCAAAATTGTGGTCACCGGGTGCAATCACAACAAAATTATCCAGGGTGCCGCTCCATGACTGGTCGGTGTCAATGGCATCATCGTTCACGTTCCATACAACTGCATTTTTCACATTCACGGTTCCACCAAACCACTCAATTCCATCATCCTGGTTTGCAATAATTTCAATGTTTTCGATGATAGTTCCGTTGCCTACGCCACCAAGGGTAAGGCCATTGATCTCATTCCCTGCACCTATGTTTGCACCTCCATGACGGATTGAAATATACCTGAGCACACCGGAATTATCCGCATCATCGTTTCCACCATACAATCCGTTAGGATCTGAAGTTGGAATGCCTTCAATCTGAACCTCGTTGATGTCGCCACTTTGGTTGGAAGCCGAAATTCGTGCTCTTCCCAGAACAATGACACCACCCCAGAGTCCGTCAATGTCAGGATCCAGGTTTGGGCTCACGATCTGACCCGGCTCGATCTCATCGGCAATAGAGGTAAAAATGATGGGTGCTTCAGCGGTTCCCTCTGCCATAAGCATACCACCACGGGCTACCAGCAATGCAGTTGCATTGGCGCCGGTTCCGGCCTGACCTTTGACGATCACACCAGGTTCAATGGTCAGTGTAACACCATTTACCACGGTGATACGACCGGCCAAAACATATACATTACCGGTCTTCCAGGTAGTATTTGCGGTGATATTGGCAGCAATAACAAATTCATTGCCTGCAGGAGGAGTAGGTTGCGTGTCATCATCATCATCACACGCAGAAAATAAAAAAATGGCTGCGGTAAAGAGTGCCAGAAAATAGAATAATTGTGTTTTTTTCAAATGTTTCATGATTTTTTAATTCATTAATTTTATGATCGATTTTTTTTGGCAAAGGAACAGGTACTCTCGTAAGTAATTTTAAAGATATTGTTAACTTATGGTTAATTGTCCTGTTGAAATATTAATGATAAATTAAGAATGAAAGGTTTTCAGTGAGCATATTAGGTTTAATTTTGCTCTTTTATGGAAAAATTCAATCCCAGAATCCTGATCGTTGACGACGAGAAAGATATTCTCGAATTTTTGAAATATAACTTCGAAAAAGAGGGGTATGAGGTTTTTACTGCGCTGAATGGTGTTGATGGGCGAAAGATGGCCATCAAAGAGAACCCTGACCTTATCATCCTCGACATCATGATGCCCGGACTCGATGGCGTTGAACTCTGCAAGGATCTGCGGGAGATGCCTGAATTTGAAAACACCCTCATTATTTTCCTGACAGCCCGTGGGGAAGATTATTCTCAGATTGCCGGTTTTGAAGTAGGAGCAGATGATTACATTACAAAACCTGTCAGACCCCGGGTGTTGATTGCACGCGTCAATGCAATGCTTAAAAGAAAGGCTAAGGCAAAAGTCGACGAAAATGTAATCGAGATCAATTCTCTTGTCATTGACCGCGATAAAAGGGAAGTTATTGTTGCCGGCAATCACATTCATATTCCAAAAATTGAATTCGACCTCCTGGGTTTGCTTGTATCTAACCCCGGAAAAATATTTACACGCGACGAGATCTACCTGAAAGTGTGGGGAAACGATGTTTATGTCAGCGATCGCACCCTGGATGTTCACATAAGAAAACTGAGAGAAAAAATAGGAAAAGATTACATCAGAACCATCAAAGGAGTCGGGTACGGTTTTAATGGTTAATAAGTCAGTCTGCACGACCCATGAAAAATGCCACACCAATAGTTGTTGCAAGGTATATTGCCCTGCTTATTGCAGCGATCTTAGTGATCCTCCTGGCAGGGTTCAGGATTTTCTATCCCGGACTTATTGATTGGACTGTCATTCTGATCTTTACACCTGTTGCCGGCATCATCATTTATCTTGTGATTTACCTGGTGCTTGAACGTTTCATTTACAGGAAGATCAAATTAATTTACAAATCAATTTATGATACACGGATCCCTGCTGGTGAAAAGCAGGTTAAATCGAACCTGAAAGCCGATGTGATCAGGGATGCCGAACATGAAGTATTGATATGGCGGGAGGAGAAGGTTAAAGAATTGCGCCGGCAAAAAAAACTGGAAAAATACCGCAAAGAGTTTTTGGGCAATGTATTTCACGAGTTAAAAACGCCAATCTTTAATATCCAGGGATACCTTGAAACCCTGATTGAAGGTGGTATTGAAGATCACACTGTGAATCAGAAGTTCCTGCAGAAAGCCCGGGAAAATGTCAAACGCATGACCGAAATTGTTGATGAACTCCAGATGATCTCAAACCTGGAGGATGGTAGCTTTTTCCTGAATAAAGAACGTTTTGACATCTATAAACTCGCCACTGAGGTGATCGATGCTTTGGAAATGAGAGCCAGGCTGAAGAATATCAGGCTTGAATTCAAAGATGGTTGTGATAAATCCTTCTTTGTGCATGCTGACAGGGAGATGATTTACCAGGTGTTTAGTAATTTGATAACCAATTCGATCAAATACGGCAAAGAAAAGGGGAAGACCCACATAGGCCTGTATGATATGAATGAGAATGTCCTTGTTGAAATTTCTGATAATGGGATCGGCATTGACCAAAAGCATCTTCCCAGAATATTTGAGCGGTTTTACCGGGTTGACAAGGCCCGTTCCCGGGAAGTCGGAGGTTCCGGATTAGGATTGGCCATTGTGAAACATATCATAGAAGCTCACAGCCAAACTGTGAATGTGAGAAGTGCACCCGGACTGGGAGCTACCTTTGGCTTTACGCTCCGGAAGGCGTGAGTCTTTCAGATTTTCCTGAGCGATGATGCGGGCAACCACCCCACGCTGCCATTGGCGATCCGGATCTCATACCATTCACCGACCATGTCTCTTATCACGACTTTCGATCCCTCATGAATTACAAACAAATCGACGCTGTTGGGATTGGGTGAACTCTTCACCGTAATGGTGGGCGTAAAAACAATGGCTGTTTTATGATGGTGGAAGTTGTAGTATTTCCGTGCAGCAAAAGAAAACGAAACAATGGTCATCAACAACACAAAGAGACCGGTGAAAAATGCCAGTTTCCGGATGAGGATATATCTGGAAAGCAGGTAAAATAAGAACAAGACAATGAAAATGATGAATCCTGTCACACTCAGGATAGCCCAGTTGTCCACCGGCATCATGTTGTAAAATGACCGCCACCAGGCGTAAATGAACAATTCAGGAACCGTTTCTATTTTGTCCACAATCCTTGTATTTGCTGTCTGGAGATTGAACCTGATATCTTCATCATTGGGACTGAATTTCAAAGCTTTTTCATAATAAAGAATTGCGGAAGGCATATCCTGACTCTTGAAATATGCATTTCCCAGGTTGAAGTATAGTGTGGGAGATTCAAAACCGGCATCAATGATTTTGTTGTAATAGTGGATGGCGTCCTCATAGTATTCATTGGCATAAGCTGCATTGGCCTTGAAAAAAAGTGTATCAATCTCTGCAGCGGAGGTTGATAAAAACCCAATCATCAACAATGTTATCCATACTGTTTTTTTCATCCTTCTATTTCAGTTCTTTTTCTATCAGGGTAATCACAGAAATAGCCTCATGAAATATATTGTCCATGGCCGTCTGACTCTCTCCCGGTGCGAACCTTGCAAATTCACAATGGTTGAGCGTTTCGATGAACTGCTCAATAATCTCAGGCTTTAATTCCTTATGTGTAAGTGTTTCTGTTACTGTATCCATTGAAAGACTGGCCAGCGGAATGCTGAACTTATCACTCAGGTATCCCCACAGGGCTTGTGAAACTTCAACGAAAAAGCGGTCTTTTTGATTCTCTTTCATATAAATCTCGGCCTGTTTCATCCGCTTGCGGGCCACCCTGGTTGCCTTTCTGTTTCGCATCAGCGCAATATTGCTGCGTTTTTTCAATTCTTTTTTCCAGATCAGGATAAAGAGGATGAACAATAAGAAAGGCAGGGCAATCAGCATATAGAAAAGATCAGATCCGAAGAAGAAATTTCCTACAGGGACCAGTGCAGGGTTATTGGTTCTTATATACCGGATATCGCTGCCGAGGTATTGTATTGCCGTCTGTCCCGTACCGCTGAAAACCAAATCGGTTGCGGTTCCTTCACCTTTTGCTACCGCAATATCAAAACCAGGAGATTTCAGCGTTACATAGCCCTGTTTGCTGAGGTCAAAAAAGGTAAAGCTTACAGGATCGATCCTGAAATTTCCATGGTTTCTGGGAATTAAAAGATACTCAAAAGTTTTTCTTCCCGATATCCCATTCGGAGAGACCTGAATATTTTTGCTGATTTTCGGGTCATAGACTTCAAAGCCGGGGGGGAACTTCACATTGACCCTGTCGATCAACTCAACATTTCCTGTTCCGCTGATGGTAAACTGAAGATTAATGGCTTCATTGGCTTTTAAGTCTGTTTTGTCAATGGTGCTGGCAAATTCAAACTGACCGACAGCACCGCTGTAATCAGCCGGTTTTCCTGAAGATGGCAAAGGTTTGACATCAATTGAAAGAGGATTCGACTCCAGGGGAATATCAACCGTTTGAAATCGATTAAAGAACGGGTCGTTGAAGAAACTGTCAAAAAACGGATCTCCCGTTCGACGCTGGGTTGCAGCCCTGACCTGTCCCTTGCACCTCCCTTCAAGGGGAGGAATGGTCAGTTTGCCACTTTGCTGGGGAAAAAGTGCAATTTTTTTTACCTCTGCCACCTGATACTGGCTTCCCTTGTATGTCTCCTGGTATTGGGCAAAATTTTTCCGGTCTTTTAAAAGATCATTCATCCAAAATCCTCGGTATGAAGGCTCTTTCGTAAATTCAAGCCCGGAGATGTTGATCTTATAATACAATTTGTAGGTTACAATGACCTGCTCACCCTGGTAGGGGGATGTTTTATTGACCACGGCCCTGATAAAAACATCATTGGAAAAATCCTGGTCGGCTCCCTGCCCTGACGGATCGGGTGACCCTCCTTGCTGTTGTTGTTGCGGAGATTTGACTACCTGAACCTTGAGGGGGTTTGATTCATAGGTTTTCCCATCGACGGTGATCCTGGCAGGAGGGATATCAAAAATGCCCTCTTCACCTGCCTGTAAGATGTAGGTGTATGAATTCTCGACACTCCGGGTGACCTGACCCTGAATAATCTGAATACTGGAACTTTGAGATGTGCTGGGGCCGCCTACAATATTGAGGCCTTTTATGTCAGGACCCCTGAAGTTCTGACCTTCTGCATTCAGTGTGTAAACAAGCTGAAACCGTTCACCAACCCTCACGACGTTTTTCGAAGAAGCCCTGAAACTAACCTCCTGTCCGGCTATCTGGAATGAGGTCAGCAGCATGAGGAATAATATGCCCGAAAAACTTTTTTTCATTGGATTAACAACGGCAAAATTATACTTTTAATCTTGTTTCTGTTCGTTTATTGAGTAATTCAGTTATTTACACTGCCACATACCGGCTACCAGTCTTTGTCCACACTCTTTGACCTGGTTCTTTGCATTTGCTGTTGCCGGACCTTGTCCAGTGTTTTGTTCTCATCTTCCTTTAATGCTTCCAACATGCGCTCAGCATCCTGTTTGGAAATATCCTGTTGCTGGGGTGGCTGCTGTTGCTGTGGTTGCTGATCCTGCTGCTGTGGTTGTTCTTCATCCTTCTGATCCTGCTGTTCGTCCTTGTTTTGTTGCTGATCCTGCTGGTCCTGTTGCTGATCATCCTGCTGATCCTGATTATCCTTCTGCTGATCCTGTTGTTCCTGTTGTAATCTTCTCGCATATTCCAGGTTATAGCGTGCATCCTCATCATGGGGATTTAACCTGAGCGCATTTTTATAGGATTCAATAGCTTCGTTCAGTTTTTGTGACTTCAGAAAAGTGTTGCCAAGATTATAGAAAGCATCTGCCCTGGTGTTTGCATCAATTTCCCTGGTTCCGACACTGCCGTATAAACGGGCCGCATCTTCAAAGTTCTCCTGTTTATAGAGCGCACCACCCAGATTATATTGTCCTTTTACCGATTCGGGAGACCGCTCAAGACCTTTCATATAATCCACCTCAGCCTCCTTGAAGTTGCCTCCAAAGAAATTGTCATTACCACTCCTGATAAACCTGTTTTCCTTCTGGGCATAAGCCGACAAGTGAATCAGGACAATGCCGGTCAACAGTTTTTTTAGAATTCCTGATACCATCAGTTTCCAAAGAGTTTTATTTTTAGCAGCCATTTATTCTTTCTTTCAAAAATAAGAATTTCAATCAGTAAAAAAAGAAGACTCAGGGCAATGAAATAATGAAAACGGCTCTCGTAGTCAGAAAATATTTTGCTTTCAAATTCTGTTTTTTCCAGTTTACTGATTTCGTTAAAAATTCTGTTCAGTCCAACCTGTGTGTTATTGGCCCTGACATAAATACCATTCCCTGCCGCTGCAATTTGCTGGAGCATTCCCTCATCAAGCCTGGTGACAACCGTATTGCCCTGCCGGTCTTTCTTAAATCCTGTCTGCCTGTTATAGGCATCGTAGTCAGGAATCGGTGCTCCCTCAGGTAGCCCCATACCGACGGTAAAGATTTTAATGCCCTGGTCGGCAGCCGCTTTGGCAGCCTTCACCGGATCATCTTCGTGATTCTCTCCATCGGTAATAATGATGATTGCACGGCTGTGCAGCTCGTTGTCGAATGATTTGGCTGACAATTCGATGGCAGCCCCGATGGCAGTTCCCTGTACCGGGACAATGTTGGTATTGATGGCCGATAAGAACAGCTTTGCAGCAGCATAATCGGTAGTTATAGGCAATTGCACATAGGCCTGTCCTGCAAAAACAACAATACCAATCCTGTCGTTTCCGAGTTGATCGATTAACCGTGAAATAGCCTGTTTTGAGCGTTCCAGTCGACTGGGTTCAATATCCCTGGCCAACATACTGGTAGATACATCCAGTGCGATCATCAGGTCAATGCCCTTGCGCTCGCCTTCAACCAGTTTTGATCCGATCTGTGGATTGGCAAGCCCGACCACCAGGAATGCATAAGCGATCATCAGAATCACAAATTTGAAAATGATCCTGTTGGTTGACATGGAAGGAATCAGCCGTCTGATGATGATCCACTCGCCGAACCGTTTCAATGCCCTTTTACGCCAGAACAACATCCATGAAAAAAGGAGCACTAAAGCCGGAATGGCCAGAAGGGCATATAAAACATCGGTATGTTCAAATCGAAACATGCAGTTAATTTTTCATCCGTTATTCAAATTCATCATTTTCATCAGGGAATTGTTTTGAAAACAGTGTTTCTGAGCAGTATTTCAAGAGTCAGGATAATTAAAGCCAGCAAAGCGAACGGAAAGAACTCCTCTTTCCTTCGTGTAAATTCCGTCACATCAATTTTTGATTTCTCGAGCTGGTCAATTTCCCTGTAAACATCCCTTAATTTCTGGTTGCTTGTGGCCCGGAAATATCTCCCGTTTGTCATCTCAGAGACCTGCTGTAGAAGCTCCTCATCAATGGTTACCTCAACATACTGTGTTTGCATCCCAAAAGGGGTTCTGACCGGAAAGGGTGCTGTACCGGTAGTTCCCACACCAACTGTGTAGACCCTGATGCCATACAACTTTGCAATTTCCGCTGCTGTCAGCGGGTCAACCGAACCCATATTGTTCACCCCGTCAGTCAAGAGGATCACCACTTTACTAACAGCTTTGCTGTCTTTCAGCCGGCTGACAGAGGTTGCAAGGCCATCACCGATGGCAGTTCCATCCTCAATCATCCCGCTTTTGATGTCCTTGAAAAGATTTTTGACAACAGTATGATCGGTTGTCAAAGGGGCCTGTGTGAAGGTCTCTCCGCTGAATATTACCAGCCCGAACCTGTCGTCAGGCCTGCCGGAGATAAACTCGGCAGCGATCTCTTTGGCGGCTTCAAGCCGGTCGGGTTTCAGATCCATTGCCAGCATACTGCCTGAGATATCAAGCGCCATCACTATATCAATGCCTTCGATGGTCACATCCTGCCTGCTCGAAGATGACTGCGGGCGGGCAAGTGCAACAATCAGCAGGCCAATCGCCAAAAGTCTGAAAACATAGGTCAGGTAAAACAGGTACTTTTTCAAACTCCCTTTTTGGGCCTCAAAACTGCCTGTATCTGAAATCTGAATTTCCGCATGCCCTTTTACATGTTTGTACCAGTAATACAAACCAAGCAAGGGAATCACCACCAGCAGGTAAAAATACTCCGGTCTTACAAATTCAATGTTATGCCACATCCTGACCGCCCTCCATTTTTTTAGTCATCAGTTGATCAGTCGTCATCTCTGCACCGGATGTTTCAGATAAATCTTTTTTTAGGGTGTGATCCAATGGTTTAACTAACTGGTCTTCAACCCCCCTCTGTGTTTCCACTACAAAACCAATGGCACCATTCAGGCTGTTGTCATTTTCAACAGGCAATGGTTGGAATTTGGCAAATTTTACCATATCCGCCAGATTCAGGATTTGTCTGAGTTTCTCCATGGCCTGGCCATTGATATGTGTTTTACCAAAAGCAGCCATGATCTCCTCCGATGTGAATTCGTGGGCATGGATGTTGAATTTTGCACTCAGGTATTCCCTGACAATATCGGTCAGCTCTGTATGATATGCTTTGACATGACCGTTTTGCCATAATTTTTTTAATCTCAGGGATTCCAATGCATCAAGTGCAACCTGGTGAGCAGGAATTCTTGGCCGTAACGGGGCTGTAAAGACAGGTTCTGCTTTTTTCCGTTTTCTCCAAAGATAGATGGCACCCAGGGTAAGCAGCAGGATTCCCATGAAAACCAACAGGTAGGGCAATGCCTCCCTGAACGTAAATGGGGCAGCCATTGGATCCTTGATATCCCTGATCTCAGATTCGAGATTGACTGCAATGGTTTTTACTTCAAGCAATTCAGCGCCGGTTTCTGCAGCATAGAGCGCAGTATCGCCAGGAATCCGGTAGCGGATAGTTATCGGGGGGATGACCAGAAAACCTGAATCAAAGCTGGTAATGGTCAATCTCTGAAAATAATACCTGGATGATTGATCTGTGCTGATGGCTGAGTCAAGGTTGGTCTTCCTGATGATCTCAATTTGAGCTGTGATCGTATCCCTGAGTCTTGGCCAGAGAACCGTGTATGAAGGCGGAGCTGTAAAACCGATCTCCAGGGTTGTCTGTTCACCAATAAGGATGGAAGTGCTGTCGAGCTTAATAGAAGTCTCTACCTGAGCCGGTAAAATAACTCCCCAGAAAGCCATGATCAGCAGTGTTGCTATTTTATAAAGGATTTTCATTTCAGAATCTTGACTCCCTCCTTTTAAAAAGATTCACCAATGGTTTCACATAATCACCTGCCGTGTGTATGTGTGCTACATCCACACCACTTTTCAGAAAAAGTTTATGCAGATAGGCTTCATGGTTTGCATACCATTTCCTGTAGTTTTCGCGCGTTTTTTTGTCCGATGTATCAACCCACATGCTTCCGCCGGTTTCTTTGTTGTACATCCTGGCCAACCCGATGTTCGGTAATTCTGTTTCCCTTTGATCATAAACGCGAAGTGCGACCAGATCATGCTTTTTGCTGGCTATTGCCAGTGCATTGTCAAAGCCCTGGTCGAGAAAATCGGAAAAGATAAAAGCAGTGCATCTTTTTTTGATAGCATTGGTCAGAAACCGCAACCCTTCGGAAATATTTGTTTTCTGGCTTTCAGGGTGAAAACCGATAAGTTCGCGGATAATTCTCAGGATGTGTGTTGTTCCTTTTTTCGGTGGAATAAATTTTTCCATCCGGTCGCTGAAGAAGATCACCCCCACTTTATCGTTGTTGTGGATTGCTGAAAATGCAAGCACAGCAGCTATTTCAGTCATCTGCTCCTCCTTCAGCTGTGCCTGGGTGCCAAATTCATTGGACCCGCTAACATCAATGAGCAACATCACAGTCATTTCACGCTCTTCCTCAAAGATTTTAATGAAGGGATGGTTTAAGCGTGCTGTCACATTCCAGTCAATGTTGCGGATATCATCACCATACTGGTACTCACGTACTTCACTGAAAGCCATACCTTTCCCTTTGAAGCTGCTGTGATAGTGCCCCGAAAAGATCTGATTCGACAATCCCCGTGTCTTGATCTCTATTTTTCTGACTTTTCTGAAAACTTCCTTGGTGTCCACAATCAAAAATTACTGAATGACTGACTTTTTGAATTGGTTCCTGCTTTTAAAATCTCAGCAAATTCTACTTTATCCATGTTATCAGGTTATGCTGCATTGGTATCCCCTATAATCATTCTGCAATTCAACAATTTAACAATTCATCCATGCCTAAGGCACCTCTACTGTATTTAATATCTCGCTGATGATATCCTCTGTGGTAATATTTTCAGCTTCTGCTTCATAGGTTAACCCGATCCGGTGACGCATCACATCATGTGCAATTGCTCTGATATCCTCAGGGATCACATATCCGCGCCGTTTGATAAAAGCATAGGCTTTGGCAGCAAGTGCCAGGTTAATACTCGCTCGTGGTGATGCTCCATATTGGATCAGCCCTTCAAATTTTGAAAGTTTGAACTTCGTTGGAAAACGCGACGAGAAAACAATGTCGGTAATATAGTTCTCAATTTTTTCATCCAGGTAAACATCCCTGACCACGTTTCTTGCTTTCAGGATATCAGAGGTTCTGAGAATTTTGCTGGTTTTAGCAAAAACATTGGTAATGTTTTGCCGGAGGATCATTTTTTCCTCTTCCTGCTGGGGATAGTTAATAACAACTTTCAGCATGAACCGGTCAACCTGAGCTTCGGGAAGGGGATAAGTCCCTTCCTGTTCAATGGGGTTTTGCGTTGCCAGTACAAGGAAAGGCTCTTCCAGCGGATAGGTTTGATCACCTATAGTGACCTGGCGCTCCTGCATGGCTTCAAGCAAAGCGCTCTGAACCTTTGCCGGTGACCGGTTAATCTCATCAGCAAGGATGAAGTTGGCGAAGATGGGTCCTTTCCTGACAATAAATTCCTCCTTTTTCTGGCTGTAGATCATGGTTCCGATCAGGTCAGCAGGCAGAAGATCAGGTGTGAACTGGATGCGCGAGAAGTTGGCATCAATCGCATTCGCAAGTGAAGTGATGGCAAGTGTTTTGGCCAAACCCGGAACACCTTCAAGCAGGATATGCCCGTTGGCCAGTAAACCAATCATCAAACGCTCAACCATATGTTTCTGTCCGATGATCACCTTATGCATCTCCAGGTTGATCAGATCAACAAATGCACTCTCCTGCCGGATCCGTTCATTTAACTCTTTTATATCAGTCTGCATCATGTTGTTTGTGATTTTGAATGGAACGCAAAAGTAGGGAATAGATTTCTGGTAAGTTGTGAATCCCTTGTTAAATAATGTTAAACAATTGAAAATCAATTGTGTTTAGACTGGCCAACGAACATCTTGTTTCCTTTCAGCCAGGTCTGTTTTAGTATTTACAAAGATATGTTGCCCCAGGTTGGAAGTTTTGCTGAGACTGGATTGATTATGCGTAACCCTGATTCTCTTTCAATTCTTCCGATCTCAGGTGCAACTTTTCCCACTGCTTCATTTCTGTTTCAAGTTCATCCTTGAGGGTATGGTATTCTTTTGCCAGTTGGTCATAGTTGGCATCGGGTTGCATTTGATCAGGATTACTGAGCAGGTCATCTTTTTTCCGGAGCAGACTTTCCAGTTGCTCAATCCGGCTCTCCGATCTTGTGATCAGCCCACCTATCTTTCTGGCCTCTTTCTCCATTTGTTTCCGCTGTTCGTATTGCAGTTTGTGACCGGAATTATTTATTGTATCCTCTTTCCGTTCCTTCCGCGATAATTCAAGTTGCCTGAGCGAATTCATTTTCCTGGTGGCGAGGAAATCATAAATATCACCCAAATGCTCCCTGACGGATTGATCTCTGAACTCAAACACCTTATTGGTAAGTCCCTGCAGGAAATCACGGTCGTGGGATACAACGATTAATGTTCCGTCATACTGCAGCAGTGCATTTTTCAATATATCTTTCGATTGCATGTCAAGGTGATTGGTGGGCTCATCCAGGATCAATAAATTCGATGGCGTCAGCAGCAGTTTGGCCATAGACAACCTCGATTTTTCACCTCCTGAGAGTACTTTCACCTTTTTGTCAACCGTTTCGCCGCTGAATAAAAAGGCACCCAGGATAGCCCTGATCTGTTTCCGGATGTCACCTGTTGCAATATCGTCTATGGTTTCGAATACAGTTTTTTCCGGATCAAGATAATCTCCCTGGTTTTGGGCAAAATATCCAATCCTGACGTTGTGGCCGTATTTCAGTGTTCCTGTATGCTCAAGTTCTCCGACTATTATTCGGGCAAGGGTGGTCTTTCCTTCCCCGTTTTTCCCGACAAAAGCGACCCGGTCGCCCTGGATGACGGCAAAATGAAGATCACGGAGTACCTCCAATTGGCCATAACTTTTCCCCATGCCCATTCCCTCCAGCACCACTTTTCCTGACCTTGGGGCAGGCGGAAACCGAAAATGAATGGAAGACTTATCCAGATCCTCTATCTCAATCTCCTCCATTTTATCGAGCATCTTGATGCGTGACTGCACCTGGCGTGATTTGGTGTTCTTATAACGGAACCGCTCAATGAACCGTTCAATCTGCCTGATCTGCTTTTGCTGATTGTTAAAAGCTGCCAGTTGCTGGGCAACCCGCTCCTCACGCATCTGCACATAATCGGAATAGGATGCTTTATAGTCGTACACTTTTCCCATCTCTATTTCAACGGTGCGGAAACAGACGTTATCAAGGAAAGCCCGGTCGTGAGAAACAAGGATGATGGCGCCGTAATATTCAGCCAGATACTCCTCAAGCCATTGAATGGATTCAATGTCGAGGTGATTTGTCGGCTCATCAAGTAAAATAAATTCCGGTTTTTTCAGCAGAATTTTGACCAGTTCAAGCCGCATCTGCCAACCGGTGCTGAATTCCGAAACCGGCCGACGAAAGTCGGTTCTTTTGAACCCAAGGCCCATCAACACCCTTTCCGTTTCTCCTTCAATGGTTTGACCCCCAATCAGGTGGAAACGCTCATTTGCTTCAGACAGGTCATGCAGTAAACGCTGATATTCCTTGGATGTGTAGTCAATGCGGGTTGAAATTTGTTCATTGAGGTCATTGATTCGTTTTTCCAGACTCAGGGTCTCAGCAAAAGCTGTGAGTGCCTCTTCCATGATCGTGTTACGGCTTCCGGTAACCATTTCCTGCCGCAGGTAACCGATAGATATGTGCGGCGGGATTACCACTTCACCCTGATGAGGTGACAGATCATCTGCAATGATGTTGAGGAGTGTGCTTTTTCCGGAACCGTTCTTTCCCACCAGACCAATGCGGTCTTTAGGCTGAATCTGAAATGAAACATTGCTGAACAGATCAGTACCGGTGAAATGGATCGAAAGGTTGTTAATAGAGATCATGCCCCGAATATTTTCAGAAGGCTGCAAAATTAGGAAATTTGGCTTATAGTAAGGAGTTCCTCTTCGTGATTCTTTGTGCCTTAGAGTCTTGGTGGCTATAAATTATCATCATATCTGCCACGAAGACACGAAGGCTCGAAGTTGCACTAAGTCAATTGTAAGGTAGTTCCTTTTCGTGATTCTTGGTGCCTTAGAGCCTTTGTGGCAATATCCTCACATCATTTTTGACATGAAGGCCCGAAGGTGTACAAAGTCCATTTTAAATGATGGAGTCAGCCTGAAGATCAGATCATTGCCGGATCATTTTCCTTGTTACTGCCGAATCGCCTGTCTTTACCGTATAGAAGTAGACCCCACTTGTTAAATGCTGTCCGTCAACCGTGAGGGTGTTCAACCCGGGTAATGCTGCTGTTGAACTCCTGTAAACCACCTGCCCCATAAGGTTTGTCACTTCGAGTCTGAGCTCTTCCGCTTTTCTGAGGTGAACACGTATGGATGTTGTGGAGCTGAATGGATTTGGAAAATTCATGCTCACATCCATATCCCTCAGAGATCCCTCCGGTTTTCTTACCCCTGTGATGTCATCTTTCAAAACCTTCATCACATTGATATTGTTATCGGTCACAGGATGGCCTGTTCCCCAGATGTTTACCCCCGGGTCATTGTCTGTCTGGTAAACCAGGTAAATGTAATCATCAGTGTAGGGCGCACAGGAGGGGTAAACACACTCATCAAAAATATGTACCAGTGAAACGGTCAGATCAAAGAAATGACCCCACGACAACCCGCCATCCGGTGATGTTCTTGCCCAAAGATGCCGGTAGTTGGCAATGCCATTGTCATAGGTTTCAGTAACTGAGGAATAGATCAGGTAAAGTTCATGGTTGACTCCGTTGACCAGCTGAACCATACTGGATAGTCCAATGTAATAGGTACCGATCTCACCAAGCAGGGTGATCTCGCCATCCCCGTCCACATCCTGTGACCAGCCGATGAGGTTGTAATCTTCTGTCAGTTCCGAATCAGGATGATCATAGGGATTAAGGGCATTTAAGTTACTGGAAAAAGCAGGCATGTCTTCATTCCAATAACCGATACCGTCAACAAATGGGAACCAGAATGTTCCGCTTCCATCGGAATATGAGCGGTTAATACCAAAAACTACATGTACCTTGTTAAATTTATCAATCACACACGATAGCGATCCATCCACACAGTAGAAGGTATCTGTCGGGAATGGATTCTCGGTGTCAAAAAGGGGATAAGGATGTTCCCAGATCAGGGTTTTTGAAAAAGTTGTACCGCCATCGGTCGATTTCATGAGGAAGCAATCGTACCAGCTGTCACCTATCACAAAGGCAACAACACTGTCACGTGGCTCTGCAAAAGTATAGCTATCGCTCGTAAATCCAACATAATTATTCGCACTCATTCCCGGGAGAACTTCATTGTTGAGTGCCCAGGTTGCTCCCCCGTCAGTTGACATCGAGTATACCAGTGCACCATTCTGACCAAGGTAAGGCGTTCCTCCATAAACAGTTGATGCCGTGAGCGCCATGGTATGAACGCGATTGTTATCGATGCCGCTGGTTATGGTGCGGTTCCAGATCAGGTATTCATGGCCGGCAGGTCCGGGGTGGGTTGTAAACTGCCATGCGCCGGTACCTTTCTGAGGCCGGGTTGAAACAACAAGAGCATTGGCTCCATGTGCTACCACCATTTCGCCGTTTTCACCCCAGGGCGAATAGGAAGGCCAACCGGTGCGCTCCAGCTCAATTCTGTCAGTTGGAAAAGCACCCCAGTCATTTCCATCAAAGTAGTTATAACCACTCCCCCGGTCTGCAAAGGCAGGGTCACCCATAGCTCTGGTCCACGTAACACCGACTGTGCCGTCATCATAAAGATAGATCCTGTTCTGAGTGCCGGCATTGCTTTGAACATCATACCTCGTTCCGCCCACGATCACCTCTTCAGGAGTAAAAAACCCGGAAGAAATGTAAGGAGTGGCAGCGGAGTTCAGAAAATGCGATTCAAGTGGCGGATAGACCATTTTTTCAGCCTGATCCCGCAGTTCTTTAGGTGCCACAGCCCGCTGCTGGGTAAAACCCGCTAAGACAATTCCAAGTGAAAAGACAATAGTACATAGTGTTTTCATAGGTTACTGAATTTAGATTGACAATATTTTATGAAACAAATGTAAGGATAAAAGACTTAACGAACAATCATTTTTTTCGTGGCCGACTCAGTACCCGCTCTTACAGTGTAAAAATAAATTCCCTGCGACAAATCGCCTCTGTCAATCATTATCCTGTTTGTTCCGGCCTGGGCATCACCGATATTCCTTGAAATCATTATTTGACCGGTCAGGGTAATCACCTCTAAATACAGATCAGCAGGACGCGATAAGCTCACATTGATCACGGAATGCCCTGTAAAAGGATTGGGCGAATTTTGAGAGACAGATAGAAGGATTCCGGTGTGAATGGTTTCAGGAATTCCAACGGATAAAGGCCCTCTGCAGTGTATTCTGTTCTCTGCGAACATGTGAGCACCATATGCGGCTAATCCCGGCTCATTGTCAGCCTGAAAGGCCATATAAAAATCCGGATCCCATAAAGAAGATCCAGAAACGAGAGCCAGCGATGGGTAAACAAGTTCATCGAAAATAAAAAGCAGATCCGAACTGAGGTGATAGAATGGACCCCACCACTCGAACGCGATATTTCCCCTTCTTGCCCAGATATGCCGGAAATCGTTAATCCCGTTGTTATAAGTTTCAGTAACCGATGTAAATACTACGTAGATAGATTGATCAGTATCATTGTAGAATATTTGGGGCATACTTGTTGACCCTAAATAATAGATGCCGGGTTCTCCCAGTATATCCCATTCGCCATTGTTGTTAATATCCTGCTCCCAGGCAATCAGGTTGTAATCTTGAATCAATTCTGAGTCAGGATGATCATAAGGACAAAGTGCATAATGGTTGGAGGAAAAAACAGGACGTCCCTCTTTCCAATAGACAATACCACCGACCAGTGGAAACCATTGAGTTTGTCCTAAATTATCCTTGAAGACCCTGGTAATACCAAAAACGAAATGTACCATTCCTGACTCGTCTATTGTAAGTGCGTGAGAACCATCAGGACAATAGAATACATCGGTCATCCCACCTGTCCAATTGGGGAATGGGCATGTCCAGACGATGGTCTTGGTCCAGGTTTCACCCCAATCTTCCGATTTCATCAACACCAGATCGCTCCAGGGGTCACCCACGACAAATGCCACAATGCTGTCGCGCGCTTCAAGGACATACGTGTCAGCCCTGAAGCCATTGTAGAAGCTGGCATTGATTTCAGGCAGCAGGATGTTTTCGGGTTGCCAGGTTAAGCCTCCGTCATTGGACCGGGAGTAAAGCAAAGCACCGTCCATCCCCTGATAAAGAGCACCTCCCTGGGCAACGGGTCTTGTCTGGGCGATCAAATGGATGGTTGTATGATCAGGTCGGCTTGTTACAAGTCTTGGATACATTAAACTTGTATTTCCCTGGGGTCCGAAAAATTTGAACTGGTTCCAATCCCCAATGCCTTTGTTTTCACGGATGGAAAATAAGAGGCCGTTTTGGGTGTGAGATACGACTATTTCTCCGTTCTCGCCAAGTTTATCAATGCTTGGCCATCCGGCTTTTTCATTCTCAAGTGTGCCTGTAGGAAATCCCGTCCAATAATTTCCATTATAAAAACTATAACCAGTACCCAGGTCATTGAAATTAGGAAACGATTCACCTTTTGTCCATGTTACCGCTGCTGTACCATCGTCAAACACTACCATTCTTTTCTGCATGGAAGCGTGGGTCTGAAGGTCGAACAAAGTTGTACCAACAACGGTCTCATACCGGGAAAAAGCTCCGGAGGAGGGGAGTGCCTGATGTGTTAAAAAATGGTTTTCGGAATGACCTTTTTCCATAACAGCGCTTTTTTCGCGCAAATGGACAGGAGCCATCATCCTGGATTGACTAAAACTTGCGGAAGCAATCCCTGCCGCCAGCAAAAAGCAAAACACTTTTCTCATAATTACACAGATTTAGGTTTATATCTATGAAATTGAACCGTTTACACGAAATCGAAACGGTTATTGAACGTTTTGCTATCTATTAAAAAAGTCTTCTAAGGGCAGTTTAGTGATGACACAGTACCATCTGTTCAGGTTGCATTATTGTACGATCATTTTTCCAGTAAATATCTGATCACCGGCCTTCACACGATAGATCAACAATCCGTCATGTAAATCAGATGCGTTTAACCGGATTAAATGTAGCCCGGCATCAGCGCCATTTTTTACGTCTCTGTATACGATCCGACCTGAGACATCCATGATCTCTGTTAAAATATCGGACGATGAAGTCAGATCAACCTTTATTACAGCATTTTCTTTGAATGGATTGGGATAAACCGGCGATATGATGGTTTTATCGGCCCGGTTCTCAGGGATTGCAGTCGATAGAAGGTCGAATTTTAAATAAGCAATGAAGTTGTCAGTATAGGGATGCTGTGCCCCCCATGTTGCTGTGCCCGGGAAATTGTCGTGCTGGTAAATAAGGTGCAGGTAATTATTTATAGCGGGAGCACATGCAGGATAAACACATTCGTCGAATACATGGACCAGGTCACTTGTTAAATGCTCAAAATTGTGCCAGGTTGGTAATTGGATGTTTCCTGTCGCAGTGCGAAGCCACAGGTGCCTGTAGTTCTGTATTCCGTTTGAATAGTTTTCAGTTACAGAAGAATAGACCAGGATCAGTTTGCCGTCTGCATAAACAAGTTGGGGCATGCTGGAAAGGCCGAGCCAGTAAAGTCCGAGGTCGTCCAGAAAGTCAAGTACTCCGTTGCCATTCACATCCTGTGTCCAGCCAATAAGATTCTCGTCTTCAACCAGCTCTGAATTTGGCTCACCATACGGACTCAGTGCATTCAGGTCATTGGAAAACGGTGGCATATATTCATTCCAATAGGCTATGCCGTCCACCCAGGGATACCAGTAGGTTGAGTTGGCATCGGCCATTGCTTTGTTTATCCCGAAGGCAACATGGACTTTGCCGTCGTCATCAATCACTGCACTGTGTGAGCCATCAGCGCAATAAAATTCATTTGTTGGGGTTCCCCATTGCCATAGCGGATAAGGGTGGTTCCAAATGGTAGTTCTTGTGAATGTAAGACCCCCGTCAATGGATTTCATCAGGTACAAACCGGTCCATGGATCACCAAAAACAAAAGCCACCACATCTCCTTTGGGTTCGGCAAAAGCATAGGTGTCTCCTCCAAAACCTGTGAATTCAAAAGAAGTCATCCCATCCAGGATCACATTTTGCATAACCCAGGTGGTGCCACCATCGAGCGACAGGGAGTAAAGCAAAGCTCCATCAAGACCCTGATAAGGCAGACCACCGTGGGTAGAAGGCAGCGTGAGTGCCAGCAGGTGAATCCGGTTACGGTCTTTGCCACTTGTGACTGCCCTGACCCATAGAATGTAGCTTCCGCCCGGCGGGTTTGCGAAGTTTTGAAAACTCCAGGAACCTGTTCCTTTGTTTTCCCGTTTGGCAAAATAGAGTCCCACCTTGCTGATATGCGAAACCAGCAGCTCCCCGTTTGGGCCGAACGGTGCATATACCGGCCGGTGAACCTGCACATTTTCAACCCTTGCCGTTGGCCAGGGTCCCCAATTGGCTCCGTCAAAATAGTTGTATCCGGTTCCCCGGTCATTGAAGAAACTTCCTTCGTTCATACTTCTGGTCCATGTGGCGGCAATGGTGCCGTCATCATAAAGGAAAACCTTTTGCGGAATACTTGCATTCGATTGGTTATCGTAACGGCTGTCTCCAATTAGAGCCTCATCAAGCATCAGAGATGACGTGCTGTAGGTGGTACCGGGAAACTCCCCGATAATGCCGGGATCAGGTGGGTAAAAGGAAGTTTTGTATGCTCTGTTCCTTAATTCTTCTGAAACAGGGATGCGTTGCTGGGCAGTAACGGAAAAAATCAATCCCGCTAAGACCAGAATAGTTGAAAGTTTTTTCATCTGTTTTTACTTTTTAAAATATTATACAAATTTAGTGAAAAATGAAAAGTGCTAACCGACAAACATGTACCGTCATGTCGTAAAAATATACAGATCAAAATGACCAAAAGAGGCTTCCTGGAAGCGTTTGGTTGATCAGGATAGAGGCCGCGATCAAAAGAAAAGAGACTCCATCATTTCCGGTAAACAACCCCTTTTTATTCTTCTTCGCGCTGCGACTCTTCGTAAGCCTTCAGTAATTGTTGCTGGATATCAGGTGGTACGTTGGAATATTCGGCAAACTTCATCGAATACATGGCCCTTCCGCTGGTGATGGAGCTCAACGCTGTGGCATAGCGGTTCATCTCAGCGAGGGGAACCCTGGCATTGATCTTCTGGAAGTTGCCTTCTCTGTCCATACCCATGATCACTGCCCGGCGGCCCTGCAGGTCGGTCATCACATCACCCATCTTCTCCTGGGGAACCAAAACTTCAACATCGTAAATCGGTTCCAGCAACTGTGGCCCTGCGTTCTTAAAAGCCTCCCTGAAGGCATTTCTACCGGCGAGCTTAAAGGAGATTTCATTTGAATCCACCGGGTGCATTTTGCCGTCGTAAACATAAAAGACGATGTCGCGGGCATAAGAACCTGTCAATGGACCTTCTTCAATCTTTTCCATCACCCCCTTGAGAATTGCAGGTAGGAACCGGGCATCAATGGCGCCTCCAACGATACAGCTGTTCATGATCAGTTTGCCGCCCCAGTCAAGATTAATTTCATCGGTTCCCCGCACAGGGAATTCGGTTGTCCATGACATTCCCTCCTTATAAGGTTCAATCATCATGTGAACCTCTCCAAACTGTCCGGCGCCGCCCGATTGCTTTTTGTGGCGATAGGTAGCTTTGGCCGATTTGGTGATGGTTTCGCGATAGGGAATCTTGGGAGCAATGAACTGGATTGGTATTTTTTCAATGGTTTCAATCTGCCATTTGGCAATGTTCAGATGGAGTTCGCCCTGTCCGCCCAGGATCACCTGCTTCAACTCTTTGGAGTATTCTACCACGAGAGACTGATCCACCTTGTGCATTGAATTGAGAATCGCATTCACCTTTTCATCATCTGCCTGGTTTTGGGCTTTCACAGCTACCCTGAACTTGGGTTCCGGGAACTCGATGGGGGTCACTACATCGTCAGAATTTTTGGGTGTTGTGAGGGTTGAGTTGGTGGGAGACTCCTTCAGTTTGACCGATGCTGCAATGTCACCTGCTACAACTTTCTCAAGTTTCTCCCGGTTTTTGCCATAAACGGCGAATAGTTGTCCCAACCTTTCTTTGGCTGCTGTTTTGGAATTGATCAGGTCAGTTCCTTCGGTGATCTCACCATTGTATAGTTTGAAAAAGGAGACTTCTCCAAAATGTGGCTCAACTGTGGTCTTGAAAATAAAAGCTGCGACAGGTTTCGTAGCATCACATGCCAGCTCTTTCCCCTTGATGGTTTTCACTGGTGGCATTTCGTTAGGAGCCGGTGCGTTGTGGGCAATGAATTCCATCAACCTGTTAACGCCCATATTGTGCTTGGAGTTGATGCATAACACCGGAAACAGCGACCTCGTGCGTAATCCGGTCCTGAGCGCTGTCCGCATCTCTTCTTCGGTAAGTGTTCCGGCTTCAAAGAATTTTTCCATCAGCGCCTCATCGCTGGAGGCCAGGTCTTCGATTAGCGTTGTCTGCATCTCTTCGGCTTTTCCTTTTTCTGCCTCGGGAATATCCAATATTTCTGGTGTGCCCCCCGCATCGGGGAATTTGTACATTTTCATTTTCAGGAGGTCAACCACTGAGTTGAAACCAAGACCTGAATTGACCGGATACTGGCAAATGGCCAGACTGCCGCCAAACTGAGCCTTCATCTGCCGGATGGCTTCGTCAAAGTTGGAGTTTTCATGCTCAAGATGGTTGATGGCAAAGATAAATGGAGTGTTGAATTTCAGCGCCTGACGCCAGGCCACTTCCGAACCCACTTCCACACCATTCATGGCATTGATCACCATCACTGCAGTATCGGCTACTTTGAGTGCCGCGATCACTTCGCCTACAAAGTCATCAAATCCGGGAGCATCAATGATATTGATCTTTTTGTCCTGAAATTCAGCATACATCACTGTTGATAAAACTGAATTCTGCCTTTCAAGTTCCACCGGGCGGTAATCCGACACGGTATTTTTGTCATCCACCGATCCTCTTCTGTTGATTCTTCCGCCTTCAAGCAGCATCGCTTCCGCAAGGGTGGTCTTTCCTGATTTTGCGCCACCGACCAGCACAATATTCCGAATGTCCTTTGTTTGATAAACCTTCATCTTTACGTTGACTCTTAAATGATTAAAAACTAATTTTTCAAAATTGAGGGGCAAAAGTAATGAAATTGTGAAGATTTTAACATGGGGGCCGGATTATTTTCTGTGAGGGTCTGTCAGATGAAATTCGAAGCAAGGATTTCCTAAATAGAACTTGTCCACAAACTACCAATTATGAATATTTTTTATTGAATACCGAACAAGGATTAACGATTTTTGATTTTAGAATTTATCTCAAAATCAAAAGCTTTCACAAAACATCTAAAATCGTTAATCAGTGTTCCTTGTTCTTAAATCACGAAAAGATGAATTTAGACGATTTGTGATTGGATATGAGCGATCAGCGATTTCAGATTTAAGAAGATGTTGTTACCCATAAGGAGGTCTATTGAATCCAATCCGGATAATTTTCCGAGTGAATGGTTGCATAAGCTGCATCCCGGTAAAATGATTCCCATGCTACCGGGGCACGGCTCTCTTTTACAGTACGCTTTATCTCCCATGCTGATATGTTGCCTTCAGCATTTTCAATAAGGTCAATTTTTTCATCAATATATCAAATCAACCTATCTTTCTCGTAAAATTGTCAATATACTGACCGAATTTAGCTAAAAATAGTCAATACGATGACCGGATTTGGTTTTTGGTTTGGGAAGGAAGTATGAATTATCATGGATTTCTTGAAAAAAGTAACCCCCGAACCAACCTGGTCCGGGGGCATTTTGTATGAAGAAGCTGGTGAACATCTTCTGCTGATTCGGAAAACGATCAGCGGTTTTTCTTCCTTTCAAAAACCAAATTTGTATTCAGATATGATATACTTAAAGCTACGTTCTTCAAAGTTTAATATCCGGCGGTGAAAATAGGGTTTGTGTGCGTTTCGGCAAAAGAAAGGGAAGGTTATTGTCCGAAACCATTGTTTCTAGGTATGAATGCCGGCATTTTCCGGATGAAGCATATTGGCTACAGGTTTTTTCATCCGGCATTCTCTGTGTGAATCTGTGAAACCTCTGTGTTTCTCTGTGTAATAAATAACTCCCCGTTGATTTTAAAATCATTACTCTCCGGATAAAAGGAATGATTATACCAGAATGCTTGAGATATATCGTCCCTGCGGGACATTAATGGATTCGGGGGTTACTTTTGTTGTACCCATATTTAGCGCCTAACGGGGCTGTCCCTTAAGGGACTGAATATGGGTCGTGAGGATTTTAGGATTATTTATAAAGTCCCGTAGGGACGAAATATCTTTTTTATCGGACAGTAGTGATTTATAATCCAATTTTCAATTGTCGCAAAATCAATTACAACTGATTCACATAGCCGGAAGCGATTTTGAAGGGAAATACATCGTCATCCACTTTGAGAATGCATTTTTTCTCTTTCCGGTTGATCTCTGTGAGGAATTGCCGGTTGATGAGGATTGAACGGTTGATTTTAGCAAACCTTTGTGCGGGAAGCAGTTGCTCAACCCTTCCCAGGTTCACGGTTACGGTTTGGCGTTGCTCACTGGTCATATATATGTCGGTGTAGTTGTGTTCGGCTTCGCAGTAAATGATGGATGCAGGGTCAATGAAAATGTAACCGGTACGGGTGCTGAACTGTATTTTCTCATTTTGCAACGCTTCCAGCAACGTTTCAATGCGGTTGAGGGATGCAGTGGTCTTTCTTTCATCTTTGTACCGTTGTATGGATTGTTTCAGATCGTCAATATCAACCGGCTTCAGCAGGTAATCGAAAGCAGCATGTTTAATGGCTTCGATAGCGAATTGGTTGTATGCGGTCACAAAAATGATGGTGGGACTGATCTGGTGTTTTTTCAGCAGGCGAACAAGATCAAAACCATTCTTTTTCGGCATGTCAATATCGAGAAACAGCAGGTCTGGCTTGACTTTTTTCATGGTTTTCATCGCCCGGTCAACGCTCTCCTCTTTAGCCACGACTTCTATTTCCGAAAAATCAGAGAGGAGGCTTGACAGAATGTCTCTCGCTTCCGGCTCATCGTCAACAATGATGGCGGTGATTTTTTCCATAGAAAAACTGTTTTAGAAATGATTTTGTGTAAACAACCTTCATTTGGCCTTTTCCTGTCCGGAGTAAAACTCAATGGCATCAGAAGCAGTTAATAATTCATCATCATGGCCATCCATCAGTTTGAACAATGCAAAATTCTCAAGTGTCTCCTCTATTTTTTTATATGTTTCCAGGGATAGCTGAACCGCAAACTTACTGTTCTTTTCATCAACGATGTATTGTTTTTCAATTTTCATAGACACTCTATTAATGCTTAAAATCGGGCAAATCTTCAAATAGTCTTATGTGAGATGCAAATATACAATATTATTAACCTCATCTTCAAAATCAATGGTCTGTTAATCCGGCAAAAAATTCTGCGCTTCCTGCAGGAAAAAACACCAGGATAATCATGCACCTGTTTTGTGAAATGGGGCACCCCTGTTTTACCTGTATCTAATAAATTGAATCCTGGCTCTAAGTTCGTACTTTTGGTCCCGTATAGCGGGATACCAAAAAGTCAAGGCTTCATAAAAATTTCTTGTTTTCTACAGATCG
>JBLRXC010000014.1:0-39713 GCA_047920975.1 Bacteroidales bacterium
GTCAAAATTATCAGCAGTTCCGAATCTCTTGGTCAGCATATGCCTGAAGATATCCTCAAGGATCCGCATCATGGTCTCCCGGCCAATATTCTTGAACTCTTTAAATTCCGAAAAGGTCTCAACTAGATTAATGTGTTCCATTTTTCAATATATTCTGATTTTCCAAAAATTATTTGAATACTATTTCCGGCTTAGCCAGTTTCAATATCCCAAAGGGAATAAACGATTTTTCTGTCTCCTTCGATTTTTTGTCAACGATCCGCTCCAATTGAATTCCTTCCTCATTCATTGCAAGAAGAACACCTTTCCATTTCTGTCCATCGGTCAGTTCAATCCTGATCGGACGATTGATGTATTTTTTAAACTGACGATGCAATACAAAAGGTTTATCAAGTCCCGGAGACGATACCCTTAATTCATAATCTTCAAGGTCCCGGTCAAATTCAGCTTCAATCCGGCGGCTGAGTGATGCACACTCACCAATGGTTATTCCCTGATCACCATCAAGGGTTACGTCCACTATATTGATAACGGAAACATTCACCTCCACCAGGAACTTGTCACTCCCTTCAAGCAGTTCACGTACAACACTTACTACTTTTTCCTTGTCAATCATATGCCAATAAAAGAGGGGACATACGCCCCCTCTACTCTGTTACCTATAATTTAATCCGCACACCGGCGGTTTCAACTTTCTGTTAAAAGCGGCGCAAAATTACAAAAACAATCGGAATAGACTAGTTTTTTTTGATTTTTTAATCTGATGAAGAATCATTTGACTTTCCAAGATCTTCTGCCGAATACGGCTGTCCAAAACCTGACTTCAAATGGAGGTCGCGCTGAGGAAAAGGAATTTCAATATTGTGCTCTTTGAATTTTTCAAAAATTGCATAGTAGAGTTGACTTTTTAAAACTTTTGGCCGGTCACTGTATTCAGAAGTCCAAACCCTCAGATTAAAATTCAGGCTGCTGTCTCCAAATTCGTCGAACAGAACATCAGGTTCAGGTTTCTTAAGTACACCTTTGTTATTATGGGCCACTTCAAGCATTAATTTTTTAATCCTGAGCGGATTTTCTTTATAGGAAACCCCAACTGGAAAATTGAACCGAACATTCCGGTCGTTCAAACTCCAGTTGATCACCCTTGAATTGATAAACTCCGAATTTGGAACAATCATTGCTATGTTATCGTTTGTAATAACAGTGGTAGACCGGGCTGAAATACTGACAACATTCCCGGTAACTGTTTCCAGTTCAACCCTGTCACCAATTTTAATGGGTCGTTCAAATAAAATAATAAGCCCGCTGATGAAATTATTGGTGATGTTCTGGAGTCCAAAACCGATACCTACCCCCAGGGCGCCAAACAATATTCCAAGCGGTGTAAGATCAATACCTGATGATTGTACGATGATTACCAGCCCTAAAATGATCAAAAGGTATTGGACAAGTTTTGCGATGGTCTGACCCAACCCGGGCTTAAGATTGTAACGTGGAAAAATTTTTCTGATCAGCAATCTGTAAACCCATGAAGCAATAAAAAACAGAGCGGTCAGCGCCAGAATAAAAGTCACGAGGGACCCCAGTGTAATGATATTTTCGCCAAGATGGAATAGTTCAAACTCCCATGCAGGGCTTAACCAGTCAAATAAACCTTCTATTTTTTCCATGCATGCAATGCTTAATGAATTGCCTTTTTCAAAGATCAAAATTAGGAAAAGAAACGGAATCAAAATTTTGGATTGAACAAAAACAGACATTTATGCTGATCTGCAAATGACATTTTGCGAAAGATTTATATGATAAACTTGATTTTGCTTGTTTCTGCCAAAACCTTACTTATAATCACTCTAAATTGGCTGTATGTTAGCAATTTTATTGGTTGATTTATGCATTCATTTTGAAATATTGCTCAATTTTGTAAAAAAGAAATCTGTGCACTAACTAAATTTGTTTGCCCTATGAAAAAAATTTTTACTTTTTCGCTATTGATAGGTCTTTCCGTGACTCTCACCGGTCAGACCTATTTGATTGAAGATTTCAGTGGAAATCAGATGCCCCCTTCCGGATGGACAATTGACGGATTACCTGCGCAATGGTCAATCAATGCCGGAAACGTTGCGGGAGGGACTCCACCTGAAGCAAAATTTACGTACATCAATCAAACGACCCTTACACGGTTGGTTTCCCCTGCTTTAGACCTTTCAGGCCTTACATCTGTTAAATTAACCTTCCGGCACTTCTACGACGACTACACAGGAGCTGGTCCGCTGGCAGGCGTTGCTACCCGGTCAGGTGGAGGGAACTGGAACTCTGTCTGGGAAATCAATCCGACAAGTAATGTGGGACCCGAAGAGCTGACTTTTGAAATCTCCAATAGCAATGTTGGCCAGGCCGATTTTCAATTCTGTTTTTATCTGAACGGAAATATGTACAATGTTGATTATTGGTACATTGATGACATCTGGCTGTACAATCCACTGAACCTTGATGCCGGAATAACAGAGATTACCACACCAACCTATTTAGGAGAGCCGACTGAGGTGACAGGTACAATCAAAAATTTTGGACTGAGTCTCATATCTTCTCTGCAAATCAACTGGCAGGTAGATAGTGGAGATATTTACGTATCTGAATTTACAGGGTTATCGCTCAATTTCGGTGAAGTATATAATTTTGCTAGTCCTGACCTTTTCAACATGCCGATCGGAACCTATACACTGAAAGTCTGGATTACCGGGGTGAATGGAGTCCTGGATGAAGATCCTTCCAACGACCTCAAGGAAAAGACCATCCATGTGGTTAGTCATGTTGTTGGACACAAGCCATGCCTCGAAGAGTTTACAAGCTCCACCTGCGCTCCGTGTGCAAGTTTCAATACGTCATTTGTTCCCTGGTGTATCAGCAATGCCGATCAGATAACCCTGGTCAAATACCAGATGAACTGGCCCGGAACAGGAGATCCTTATTATACTGCAGAGGGTGGTGTCAGAAGAAACTGGTATGGCGTTTCATGGGTTCCATGGACAAATCTGGATGGAACTTACACTGATAACAACATGGCCACAATCAATACGATGTTCAGCAATTCCTTGGCTGAACCAGGTCTTATGAAGGTTGTTGGATCACACTCCCTTACCGGTACAGTCATGGACATCGGGGTGACTGTTTTGCCATTCGCAGCTTTTGATAATACAGTAGTGCACATTGTTGTCTTTGAAAACATCACAACAGGTAATGTGGCAACAAACGGTGAAACGGAATTTCACCATGTGATGATGAAAATGGTTCCGGATGCTAACGGAACCACGGTCAACCTCGCTGACAGAGTCCCTTTTATTATTCAGGAAACAGTGAATCTGGCCGGCACCAATGTTGAAGAATGGGATGACCTGGGTGTAGCCATTATTGTACAGCATCTGGAATCCAAATATATCTGGCAATCTGATTATTCGGCAGAGGATGCTGTTTATAATACGGATGCTGACCTGTTAAACATCCTGGCAGATGGTGAACCCATTGAAGGATTCTCTCCATCAATTCTGGAATATACGGTCACACTACCTTATGGAAGTGTTGAGGTACCTGAAATTACTGTGGAGACATCTGATCCTGAAGCATTGGCTATCGTTGTACCGGCAAACACATTGCCCGGAGCAACAACCATTGATGTGTTTGCTGAGAATCTTTCTTCACACGCGACTTATACGGTAAACTTTGATATCTCCACAGGACTGGGTTCTGAGTCATTTGAGGTACTGACCATCTATCCCAATCCTGCTTCCGATGTAATGTATATTTCCGGTGCAAAGGGTGCCAGGGGAGCACTTTACAGCATTACAGGTTCGATCCTGATCGAATTTGAAAATTTTGACACCGGCAAGATTGATTTAACAACTATTGGGAACGGAGTTTACTTTTTGAAAATAATGATTGATCAAAAAACAACAATTACCAAAAAGGTGGTCGTCAGAAAATAAGCTACAAATTTAGATGAAAGAGGGCTGAAAATCAGCCCTCTTTCATTTTTTCTGCGATAATCTTTTATGGATGCTAAGTATCTGAGGTATCAGCAATGACATGCCATCATTCACTACAATAAAATCTGACCGGTCTGCTTTTTCCTGTTGACTCCATTGGTTGGTCATCCGTTGCCGGATTTCATCCTCCTCCAACCCATCGCGCTCCATTATTCTCCTTACAGCCAATTCTTCCGGACAGGTAACCGTGATGATTTTGTCAAATTCCCTGTAAAAACCACTTTCAAAAAGTATAGCTGCCTCATGAATAACATATGAATGATCATGATGGCAGGCGAGCCATTGTGCGAGGTCATCCTTCACTCCCGGGTGAATCAGGGCATTCAGCATCTTTAGTTTTTCCGGTTGTGCAAAAACAATTCTCCCCAGTTTTTTTCTGTCTACAAGATTGCCTGTCAGAACAGCATCGCCCCACCAAAGCTTAAGTTGCGATACAACTTCGGGATTGGAAAGAAACTTTTTTGCTTCAAGGTCAGCATCATAAACCGGAACCCCCAAAACCGTAAAAATTTTGGCGACTGTGCTTTTTCCGGCACCCATATTACCGGTTAATCCTACTTTAATCATGTCCGAGCCGTAAAAATTCGACCTCCTGTGGTTCCACCTTAATCACCTCAACAAAGGATGGAACAGAGATAAGTTTCACAACTGCAATGTTTCCATCAGCACTGCCCGAGACATCGGCAACTGCTCTGAACATAACATCATCAATTCTGCTGTAATCGCTCAGGGAAATCCAAAAAGTGACCTCTACCTTTTCAGGAAAAGTCTTGAGCCGGTAATTGCCGGATTCGCTTTCAATCATGAGAGGTATGGTAATCTCCGTAAACTTTTCCGCAGGAACAATCAATTCAACCGTAGAGGGGTATAATTGAATTTTTTCAGCTGGCTCAGGCGTCTTGAGCATTGCTTCAATCCTCACTTCTCCTGCTATATCTTTCAGTGAAACCGGAAGGGTTTCAATATAGGAAATTTTGTTCAATACATCACCCGGGGCAACAACTTTCACTGAATCTGGAATGGATCTGATGCTGCCGGCTTGTTTGAAAAGTTTTTGGAAAGTCAGATTTGTATTGGGAACCACAGGTACCATTTTACCGGAGAGTAACTCAAACCTGAAATAAATCTCTTCGGGACTGATGGATATTAATTCTTCTGAAAACCTGAATCTCTTGTGCAATGATGAGGCCAAACGGGATGTTAAAAAAGATGATGAAAAAAAGGGACCCTGAGGCCTCAGGTCCAGAGAGCTTAAGTCAACTTCTAAATACTTTCTTCCTGAGAAATATTTCAAGGCCATCATCTCCAGCCCTCCTTTGGAAATCCTGAATGTGATAACACTGTCGGGTGCGTTGAGCAAGACCATACCTTCCGGCGGATTGGTAAATTTCAGTGTGTATTCTAGTGAAGAGACAGAATCCCTTGACAAAATGATCATGAACCACATTAGCACTGAAATGGTCAGACATATCAGAAATACATAAAATTTATCACGAATGCTTTCATTGGGAGTTTTCAGTCGTCTCCCTATCAGCCGGATAACAGAAGATCTCAGCCTCATCAGCAAAATTCAGAGTAAAGAGCGTGGTTTAATCACTGCGGCTCCAGGTATCATGAAACCCTATTTTGTCTCACCCAACTGCGATGAACTATCCATCGCAATAGCTGAACGTTCAAGTTTCAGCCGATTCTGGCCTTCTACCTCTATGATCACGGTTTTCTCCTGAAGCTCAAGAATTTTACCATGGATCCCTCCAATGGTAACGATTCTATCCCCCTTTTTCAAAGATTCGCGGTATTTTCGCTGATCTTTGCTTTTTTTCATCTGGGGCCTGATGAAAAAAAGATAAAAGACCAGTATAATGAGGATCAGGGGCAAAAAACTCATCAATCCGCTTCCCTCCTGCCCTTCTGCAGGCGGCATAAAAAGTAAAATCTCAGGTAATTTCATCATTTATCTATTTGTTATTTATCAATTGTACATTTAAAAGGCAAAGTAAAGGAATCTTCTGCAATTACATTTGTACATGCTTTTGTTAATTTTTTGACTGAAACGGACATTCAGGTCTTTTTCCATCAGGGGGTAATGATCATGGCTTTGATTCGAAGTATGGTTTGATTGGGCTGACAGTTTGAAACAACAGTGACTGCCTGATTCTGAACTCCCCTTCTTCCCGCACTGTCAAAACTTACCTGAATGAATCCACTTTCTCCCGGCTTGATGGGTTCCTTTGGAAAGTTTGGCACTGTGCAGCCACACCCACTATTGACCTGCGAAATCACCAAATCTGCTTTCCCGGTGTTCCTGAATTTGAATCCAATCGTTACCTTCTCACCCTGAATCAGCCTTCCAAAATCATGATGGTCTTTTTCGAAAGCGATCACCGGAAGCAAGGCAGATTGATCACCGGATGCTGACTGTGGATTGTTTACTACATCTGTCGGAATTCTTCCAGAATCCTGACTGCATGAAAACATGAGCAGGGCAATGAAAATGAATGGTATATGCAAGAAAATTGTTTTCATATCAGGCCGCAAATTTACTAAAATAATCCGACGTCAGCTGACATATATCCATTGCCCATAAAAACTGAATAACTATAAATTGTATTTTTGCCTCCATCATAAAATTTATTGATGTTATGAAGAATATTTTAACGCTGTTACTCATAGTTTTTCTTTTCCCACCACAACTTTTTCCGGATGAAGGCATGTGGATTCCCCTCTATCTGCAGGAAATGAACGAAGCAGAAATGCAGGCCATGGGAATGAATATTTCTGCTGAAGATATTTTTAGTGTTAACCATTCGAGCCTCAAGGATGCCATTGTCATTTTTGGAGGAGGGTGCACCGGTGGCGTTATATCAGACCAGGGTTTGATCCTGACCAATCACCATTGCGGCTATGGCAGAATCCAGGCGCTGTCATCCCTTGAAAATGATTACCTGACCCATGGTTTCTGGGCGAAGGAGTTGTCAGAAGAGTTGCCGGTGCCAGGATTGAAAGTCACATTTCTTGTAAGCATGGAAGAGGTTACCGATCAGGTTCTGCAAGGAGTAACGGATTCTATGATGGAATCGGAGCGAAGAAGGGTCATCGCCAGCAACATTGATTCCATTCAGAAACTAGCCATAGAGGGGCTTCATTATCAGGCAGTCATACAGCCATTTTTTTATGGGAACCGGTATTTCATGTCTGTCAATGAGGTCTTTGAAGATGTCAGATTTGTCGGTGCTCCCCCCTCCAGGATCGGAAATTTTGGTGGTGATACCGATAACTGGATGTGGCCCAGACATACAGGTGATTTTTCACTTTTCAGGATATATGCGGATCAGGATAACAATCCTGCACCATATGCCGAAGAAAACGTTCCCTATCGGCCAAAAAAACATCTGAGCATTGATCTGAATGGGGCTCAAAAGGGTGATTTCACCTTCGTTTTTGGATATCCTGGCAATACGCAACAGTATATCCCTTCCTGGGCTGTTGATATGCAAGCCAATATTCTGAACCCTGTGAGAATCAGTATTCGGGACAAGAGGCTCGATATTTTCAGAAAATACATGAATCAAAGCCATGAAATACGGTTGCAGTATGCTGCAAAGGAATCAGGTATAGCAAATGGTTGGAAGAAATGGATCGGCGAAAACAGGGGCATCAGAAGGTTAAATGCGATCAGACAAAAAGAGGAGTTCCAGGTCTACTTTATGCAATGGGTTAAAAGCAGCCCTGAGCGAAAAGAAAAATATGGCTTATTGCTCCCGGCGCTTGAAAAATCATATTCTGCACTGGGAGAGGTTAGCTACTATGCTGAATATCTCCGCGAAGTTACTTTTGGAATGGAGGTCTTCCGTTTTGCACGGTCTTTCAAAAACTTAGCAGAGATTTCTCAAAAGAAAGAAACAGACAAGGACGCCATCAAAAGCGCCATAGAAAGGCAAAAGATCTCTGCGGCCGGATTTTTTAAAGATTATCAACCTGCGATTGACAAAGAGGTATTTATTGCCATTGTGAGTGACTATTTTCATCAAATTAAAAAAGAAGAGCTCCCGGAAACGCTGATTCAGATTGAAAAAAAATTTAAAGGTGACTTTACACGGATGGCGGATTTCCTTTTCCAGAACTCACTTTTTGTTTCAGACAATGCGGTCGGAAAACTATTGGAGGGATACAGGAAAAAGGACTTCAAAAAAATTGAAAAAGATCCGGTTTTTCAGTTGGCGGATGATTTTTACAGCCGATATTTTGACCGGTATCAGCCTGAAATCAGGAATATCACCCTTGAAACAGACAGCCTGATGCGCATATACCTACAAGCGCAAATGGAGATGCAACCCATGAGGAGGTTTTATCCTGACGCCAATTTCTCACTCAGGGTTGCCTATGGAAATGTGGATGGTTATAATCCTGATGATGCAGTGTTCTTCCTTTATTATACAACCCTCGACGGCATTCTGGAGAAAGAAGACCCTGATGTATTTGACTACGTAGTGGACGACAAGTTAAAAGCGCTTTACAATTCCGGTGATTTTGGGCGTTATGCCGATCAGGACGGAACCATGAGGGTTTGCTTTACTGCAACCAATCACACAACGGGAGGCAACTCCGGAAGTCCGGTGCTGAATGGCGACGGACATTTGATCGGGCTTAATTTCGACCGTTGCTGGGAAGGTACCATGAGCGACATCATTTATGATATGAGTCAGTGCCGAAACATTTCACTTGACATTCGTTACTGCTTGTTTATTATTGATAAATTTGCCGGCGCAGGTCATCTTTTGGATGAAATGACCATTCTCAACAAATCAATGAAATAATGATGATTCAGATTTATCACAATCCAAGGTGTAAGAAATCAAGGGCTGGATTGCAGCACCTGCAGCAAAAAGGTGTTGAGTTTGAGTTGGTAGAGTACCTCAAAAACGGCATATCAGAAAAAGAGGTGAAAACAATCCTCACCAAGCTCAATGCAGAACCCCTGGATATGATCAGAACCCAGGAGGAAAAATACAAGAAGGAATTCAAAGGGAAAAACTTCACCCGGGAAGAGTGGATCAAGATCATGGCCGAAAATCCGGCTTTGATCAAACGGCCAATGGTTGTAAAGGGCTATAAAGCTGTTTGGGCTGATCCGCCGGAGGAAATGGACATTCTTTTTAAATGATTCTATTGTAAAGCTTTTACATATGAGTCATTCAACAAATTATCATAATTTGCAAAAACATTCAGGTTCTTAAAAAATTAAACTTATGGATTTCAGAATAGAAAAAGACACGATGGGAACCATCGAAGTTCCGGCGGACAAATACTGGGGCGCCCAGACTCAAAGGTCAATGATGAATTTCAAAATCGGAGAGCCAGCCTCCATGCCGGTAGAGATCATCCGCGCTTTTGCTTACCTCAAGAAGGCAGCAGCCATCACCAATCAACAACTGGGTGTTCTTTCTGTTGAAAAAACAGAGCTGATCAGCCGGGTATGTGATGAAATCCTTGAAGGGAAACTGGACGATCATTTCCCGCTTGTGATCTGGCAAACGGGATCAGGAACACAGTCGAATATGAATATGAATGAGGTAATTGCCAACCGCGCCCATGTCCTTGCCGGAGGAAAGCTTGGAGACGGTAAGCGGACGATCCATCCGAATGATGACGTGAACAAATCGCAATCATCCAACGATACATTCCCGACGGCTATGAGCATTGCCGGCTACAAACTGATTGTTGAGACAACCATTCCCGGCGTTGAAATGCTCAGGGATACACTGTCACAAAAGGCAGAAACATTCAAAGACATTGTCAAGACCGGAAGGACCCATCTGATGGATGCCACACCTCTGACACTCGGACAGGAATTCTCAGGCTATGTTTCGCAGCTCAATCATGGGTTGAAAGCATTGATCAACTCACTGGATCATCTTTTGGAACTTGCCCTGGGAGGCACGGCCGTCGGAACCGGTATCAATACGCCAAAGGGTTATTCGGAAAAAGTGGCCGAAAACATATCAGACCTTACAGCTTACCCTTTCAGGACCGCCGAAAATAAATTTGAATCCCTGTCGGCACATGATGCCATTGTAGAAGTGTCGGGAGCTTTAAAGACCCTGGCAGTAAGTTTAATGCATATTGCGAATAACCTGAGACTGCTCGCTTCAGGACCCCGCTGCGGTATCGGAGAAATCATGTTCCCCGAAAATGAGCCGGGATCTTCCATCATGCCCGGTAAAGTTAATCCTACGCAAGCCGAAGCGCTGTCGATGGTGTGTGCACAGGTCGTCGGTAATGACGCCGCCATTACGGTAGGTGGCATGCATGGGCATTTCCAGTTAAATGTTTTCAAACCTGTAATGATAGCTAACCTGCTCCAGGCTGCACGACTGTTGGGTGATGCCTGCGTCTCTTTCAACAACAACTGCGCTGTCGGCATTGAGCCAAATCTGCCCTTTATCAGGAAAAACCTCGAAAATTCGCTGATGCTTGTTACTGCGCTCAACACCCATATCGGATATGAAAAAGCTGCTGAAATTGCCAAAAAAGCACACAAAGAGGGATTGACCCTGAGGCAGGCTTCACTGGAACTGGGGTATCTTACCGAAGAAGAGTTCAACCTGTGGGTTGATCCGAAAAAAATGATCTAACCAAAACCGATGGATCAGCAGGTAAAAATTAAAAACAAAAAAGCGGCCTTCGAGTATTTCCTGGTGGAAAAATATATTGCCGGGATTGAACTTCTGGGAACCGAAATCAAATCGATCCGTACCGGTAAGGTTAGCCTGGCTGAATCATACTGCATGTTCAGGGGTGATGAACTTTTTGTTATCAACATGCACATCGCCGAATATCAATATGGAACCTACAACAACCACGATCCAAAACGCGACAGGAAACTGCTGCTCAACCGGCGAGAACTGAAAAAACTGTCCACCAAGACCAAGGAACGGGGATTTACGATTATACCAACTTTTCTTTTCATCAACGACAAAGGATTGGCAAAACTTGAAATTGCAGTTGCCAAAGGAAAAAAACTTTACGATAAACGCGAAACAATCAAAACAAAGGACAATCAAAGGGATATGGAACGGAGGGGTTTCTGATATCGATTCACTCTTCCGAAAGAAGAATGCTTCAAATATAAGAGAATCAAACCGTTAATTTTTGTTAAATCGAAGTTCAGGATTTGTGATTCATTCATCTGATTATTTTTTTTGCAAAAAAAATTAAACCAATGGATATAGTTGTTGAGAACCTTACCAAGCGTTTTGGTGCACAAAATGCCGTAGACAATATCTCATTCCGGGTCAATACCGGTGAAATTCTTGGTTTTTTGGGACCGAATGGTGCCGGGAAAACCACTACCATGAAAGCCATCACAACCTACCTGAAGCCCAGCGGAGGAGATATTTTTGTCGGAAACTTCTCCATTCACACCAACCCTGACGAAGTCAAAAGAAGCATCGGCTATCTTCCCGAGAACAATCCGCTCTATGCTGAAATGCCTGTCATTGACTATCTGCGGTTTGTGGCCAACATGCAGGGAATCGAAAAGGGAAAAATCAATGGCAAGATCGGGGAGATGATCAGGGTGTGTGGACTGGATGAAGAGAAACATAAAAAAATAGGTGAACTTTCCAAGGGATACAAGCAACGGGTGGGACTGGCTCAGGCCATGATTCATGACCCGCAGGTACTGATCCTGGATGAACCGACTTCAGGCCTTGATCCTAACCAGATCGTTGAGATCAGGGAACTGATCAAAAAAATCGGGCGCGAAAAAACGGTGATCCTCAGCTCACACATCCTCGCCGAAGTGGAAGCTACCTGCGACCGGATTCTCATCATCAACAAAGGCAAAATTGTAGCAGATGGAACAGCAAAAGACCTGCGGAAAAAATCGGAGGGGAAAGAAATTATCCGGGTGCGTATAGAGGAAGGTGAAAAAAATTACATTTTCGCTGCACTTCAACAGCTTCCGTCAACCGGTACTGTTGATTTTATTCCCAATGAAGAGAACGCTTTTGAAATTCAGAGCAAACCTGAGTTATCTTCCGGAAAAGCTCTCTTTCATTTGTGCGTGGAAAAGGGTTGGGTACTCACGGAACTCACACCTATTGAGACCAAACTGGAAGATATTTTCAGAGACCTAACCATGAATTAACGGAAACCGATCTTCAACATATCAATCATGAATTTTCAAAGAATAAGCATATGAGACAAGTTTGGACACTATCTGTTCGCGAACTCCAGTCATTTTTTGATTCCCTGATGGCTTACATCATGATCATTGCTTTTCTGGGGTTCAGCGGATTCTTCACATGGCTTTACGGAGCAGATGTCTTCTTCGTGAAACAGGCAAGTCTGCAATCATTCTTCGGGATCGCTTACTGGACTCTGTTTTTCTTCATCCCGGCACTCACCATGCGGCAATTTGCAGAAGAAAACAGGTCGGGTACCATTGAGTTGCTGTTGACCAAACCCATTACAGACTGGCAGGTTGTATCCGGAAAATTTCTGGCGACGCTGATATTAATCATTATCGCTTTGGTTCTGACCCTGCCATATTACATTACCGTATCAAGGCTCGGGAATATAGATCATGGAGCTGTGCTGACCGGTTACTTAGGTTTGATCCTGATGAGTGCTGCCTATATCAGCATAGGGCTGTTTACAAGCAGCAGTTCCACAAACCAGATCGTCAGTTACCTGCTTGCCCTGTTCATCGGGATTTTCTTCCAGATCATATTCTCGATGCTGGCAGGTAATTTTCCGGGAGCAATTGGTCAGGTTTTGAATTTTTTGAGTGTCTCCTCACACTTTGATTCCATCTCGCGCGGGGTGGTCGACTCAAAAGATATTATCTTTTTCCTTTCCCTGATATTCCTGGGGTTAATCCTGACTGAAGCAAACCTGGTTAGGAAAAGAAATTAGTGAATACACCTAAAGAAGTAATAAACGCATGAAAAAAGAAAGATCCATATTCACACAGATTATTCTCATATTGGCTCTGTTAGTGGTGGTTAATATCCTGTCGGACAGGTTCTTCATGAGACTTGATTTTACAGCCGACCAGCGGTATACGTTGAGCCATGCCACAAAAAATATCCTGACCTCACTTGACAGGCCTGTAACCGTCACGGCTTATTTCACCGAAAAACTCCCGCCTGATCTGGCTTCTATCAGGAGAGACTTCAGGGATCTGTTGGTAGAATATGCCAATGGTTCCAAGGGAAAAGTGTTGTATGAATTTATCAATCCCAATGAAAGCCAGGAATCGGAGCAAAGTGCTTTCCAAAAGGGCATCCAGCCTGTTTTGGTGAGCACACGTGAAAAGGATCAGGCCACGCAGAAAAGGGTTTTTATGGGTGCTGTTGTCCAAATGGGCGATAACCAGGAGATCATTCCCTTCATTCAACCGGGTTCAGCCATGGAGTACGGCCTCTCCACCGCCATCAAGAAACTTACACTTACCCACAAACCCCTGATTGGAATTGTTCAGGGACATGGAGAACCCTCGCTGAGCGCAATGCCCCAGGTGATTGAATCGATGCTGGTATTGAATGAGGTAGCTCCGGTTGACCTAAGCGATCCGGAAGCAGACCTTTCGCGGTTTAAAACCATCGCCCTGGTGAGTCCCAGAGACACAATACCTTTTGAACACCTGCAGAAACTGGATAACTATCTTGCCAACGGAGGCAGGATGTTCATTGCCATGGACAGGGTCGACGGAAACCTGTCGACAGTGCAGGGAACGACCATTGAAACCGGGCTGGAAAGATGGCTCAGCGAAAAAGGATTGATTGTTGAGAATAATTTCATTGTAGATGCCAACTGCGGCAGCGTGGGTGTGCAACAACAACAGGGATTTTTCAACTTTACGACCAATGTGAGGTTTCCCTACCTCCCCATCATCGTTAAGTTTGCAGATCATCCCATCACCAAGGGACTTAGCCAGGTATTGATGCCATTTGTGAGTTCCATTGCCTATGTTGGTGATACAGCCCATATCTTCCAGCCTATTGCCATGTCGTCCGAAAAATCCGGGACTAAGACTCCACCCCTCTTTTTTGACATCAACAAACAGTGGACTGATGCTGATTTTCCGATGAAAGAGTTAACAGTGGGCGCCATCTTAAAAGGAAAACTCGTGGGAAACAATGAGTCTGCCATCGTGTTGTTCTCTGACGGGCAGTTTCCTGTCAATGGAGAAGGACCAAGACCGCAGCAACTTTCACCCGATAATGTCAGCCTGATGGTGAATTCCATTGATTACCTTTCGGATGATACAGGTCTGATAGATCTCAGAACAAAAGGTGTAACCGCCAGGCCGCTTGACCAGGTTGAGGAAAGTAAAGCCCTGTTTCTGAAGTGGCTTAACTTCCTGCTGCCCATATTCCTGATCCTTGCCTACGGCATTTACAGAATGCAGCGGAGAAAGGTGCTCCGGGCCAAAAGGATGACACCCGGATATGTGTAAACTTCCGCGACAGACCAGTTCATAAATGATATACGAATTCCGCTTGTTCATCAATAAACCACAGAATTATGCTTTCGAAATTACTGAACACCAAAACATTGATCCTGCTGCTGGCCATTCTCGGAGTGATACTGATTGTGGCCAATCTGAACAAAAAAGAGGACAGGACATTCCGAAGTCACCTTGCAGACATTGATACCACACGTGTTACAAAAATGGAGATCATACCAAAAACCGGTACGGGATCAATGATCACCATCACCAGATCAGGTGATGAATGGCATCTGGAATCCGGTGGAAAATCCTACAAATCAGACCAAAATGCCATCCGCAATATTTTGGTCGAAATGTCCGGAATGCGGACAGAAAGAGTGGCCGCAACCAGCAAGACTGACTGGACAGATTTTGAAGTGACCGACTCGACTGCCACCCGGCTGAAAGTGTATGGCGGGAAAAAAGTCCTGGCCGATCTTTACCTTGGCAAATTCAGCTATTCACAACCCACAGACTTTCAGAACCCGCAGCAACGTCCACAAACCAGAATGTTTACCAACGTGAGGATTGCCGGTGAAGAGGCAGTCTATGTTGTTGAAGGATTTCTCAAAATGAGCATCCAGCCCAATGTAAATCACTACCGGTCGAAGATTTTGTGTGCCGCTCCGATCCATGATATCACCAGGGTCACTTTCAGCAACCCGGATGATCAATTCACCCTTCATCTTGACAATGGAGTCTGGATGGTGGACGGACAACCTGCTGACTCAACCCTGACAATGCGATACCTTCAAAGACTGACCCGTCTTTCGGGTTCAAACTTCATGGACGAAGCGGAGGCTCAAACACCATCTCCCACGCATGTCATTAAAGTAGAAGGAAATAACATGTTCCCGGTTGAACTCAAAGCGTTTCCCACTGATCCGGCAAACGAATACGTTGTCACCAGTTCACTCGTTCCGGACGCTCAATACAGTGGAACGAACGGCGACCTGTTCGAACGGACATTTGTCAGACGGGAATCTTTTTTTCCAGGTGAAACTTCAGGAAACTAAGATGCCCATTTACAGAAATTAAATGCATGTCTGACTTCAATCCGCTCATACCTTCCGATACTGTTTTTCTTGGCGACAGCCTTACAGAAAGTTTCGACCTGATAAAATTCTTCGGGCGCCAGAAACTCCGGAACCAGGGCATCAGCGGAGAAACAACCGGTGATATTCTTTACAGACTGCACGAGGTCATCAGGGCCAAGCCTGCCAGACTATTCCTGATGATCGGAATCAATGACCTTTATCAGGGTATTCCGGTTCATCAGGTCTTTTCGAATATCAAAAACATCCTGGGCCGTTTCATCAGGGAGACACCCGGGACAAAACTCTTTGTTCAAAGCATTTTACCGGTAAACGAACCGTTGCTTTTCACGGAAGACAGACTCAATCCTGTTATCCATAACCTGAACCGAATGCTGAAAGACTACTGCCTTAAGAACAAACTGATATTCATTGACCTCCACATCGGATTCCTGGATCAAAACGGGCAGTTGGGTGCACGATACACATACGACGGTGTTCACCTCACTCATGAAGGTTATCTTCTATGGTCGCAACTGGTTGGAGATTATCTGATATGATCCGAAAATATCCGGTCATAAAAAACGGTTCTGCGAAAATGGACAACAGGAATTACTAGAAGTCCATATCCATATCCCCGCCGTTTGCATCATCACCGCGTCCGCTCCCATCACGCTGCCGTTTATAGTTGTTGATGATGTAACTCAGGCTCAGGTTTACAACCGGGGATTCGCGTTTGAAATAATCGTAGGAATAGAATCCTATGCCGTTTGTAATGAATTCCCTTTTCCCTGTCGAGAAAAGATCTCTCACCGAAAGAATTGCATTCATTTTCCTGTTCATGAAGTCTTTGCGGATGGCTAAATTTGTCATGAGAAAATCCGTTGATTCACCCTGTGCTGTAATAGTAGGTCCGCGGTAGATCAGGGTAACCTGCACCCTGAAATCTTCCGGTAATTTGAAGGTACTGTTCAACCGGCCATCCCAGTTGGTTGAACCGGCTGAAATATCGACACCTTCTATATTTCCTTCGAGCCGGTAATCATAAACATTCACACTGCCGTTCAGGTCAAGCCATTTGGTTACACTCAGATTCAGCATCAGTTCAGCGCCCAGCGAAAAATCCCGGTTCAGGTTCTGGAAAGTCTGCAATACAATCCCATCCTCCCATTGCCGCTGGATATTGGTTATCTTGTTCTTGTTGATCCTGTAATAGGTCTCAAACGAAAAGAAGCCTGTTTTCAGCCTTTTTTGATACGAAAGTTCATATGAATCAATATATTCCGGTTCAAGGGCAGGATTCCCCTGCCTTACGTTATAAGGATCGAAATAATGGATAAAGGGGTTGAGCTCCCTGCCACGGGGACGGTTGATCCTCCTGCCGTAGCTGGCCATCGCCTGATGCCCACCTTCAAATTGCCTGGAAAGGTGAAGAGTCGGAAAAAGATCAAACCTGTCGATGATATAGGCTTCCGGCGACAGCTGGTTTTCGATCCGGCGGTCAGTGTATTCACCACGAAGACCGGCCTGGTAACCAAACGAGCCTGAAGTGTTCGAGAACATTCCATATACAGCATGTATATTCCTTGTGAAATCAGACTCGCTGACGAAATCAGGGCTCTCAATCCATTGGCCCAGGGCATAGTCCCAATCAAAAAAGTCGTATGTTTCATGCTGTCCTTCGAACCGGCTCTGATAACCGGTTTCCAGTTTACCCTCCTGCCCAACAGGCCTGGAGTAATCAAGTTTCAGCCTGATATCCCGGTCATCACTATCCTCTTCAATCCGTAAAATATCAGGAGAATCATCTATAATATTCCAACCGGCATCGGTCAGGTAATTCTCCTGATCCTGTGCATTATCGCCATCCCTGTTCGAAAAAAAAGCGAGAAAATCAAGCTGGTGGCCTTTGTTATTGAATTTCAGCGTGTGCCCCAGGCTGAGCTCATAAAAATCACTCTCACGGTTCATTGTACTCACTGAACGGGAATACTGATGCGTTGAAGCTGGTTCGTAAAACAGCTGACGGGAACTCCGCATGGTGCGGTTGAATGCAAAACCTCCATACCGTCCGGATAAATTGAAAGTGTTCTTATCATTCAGGAAAAAATCAACTCCACCTTTGATACCGTATCCCTTCCTGTTCATATTTCCGCGAAAATCGCTGTGGCGGTAAAAAATGGTGTCGGTCATGAAGGATTCATATTCATTACGGCCCCTCATGGAGAACTCAAAATGGTTGTAATCAACTCCTCCGAAAACATTCCACTTTCCTGTCCTGTAATTCAGCAGGATGTCGCCACGATATTTGTTTTTTGATCCTACCGACAGGTTGACCAACCCGTTGATATCTGCACTTCTTTGCTTCTTCAGCACCACATTGATGATCCCCCCGACCCCGTCGGGGTCATACCTTGCGGATGGATTGGTAATGATCTCGATCTGGTCGATGGTGCTGGCAGGGATCTGTTGCAGCGCATCACTGCCTGTCAGAACACTTGGCCTGCCATCGATGAGTACCGTAAAACTGGAAGATCCCCGCAAGGTGACATTGCCCTCAATATCCACCTGCACGGAAGGTGTGTTCTCAAGTACCTCGATGGCAGAGTTGCCAGCAGCCATCAGATCCTGGCCTACATTGATCACCTTTTTATCAATCTTGTACTCCACAAGCACCCGCTCGGCAGTTACCTCAACACCCTCCAGTTCAGCACTTGCAGGGTTGAGAAAAACCGTTCCCAGGTCAACCTCCTTTTGTTTCGGGGTGATCCTGATATCAGGAATAACAATTTTATCATACCCGATAAAATTGGCAATGCCATAATGCCGGCCATAAGGAAGGTTTTCGAGCCTGAACCTGCCATCAGCCGAAGTGATGATGCCATTTACCATGGATGAGTCGCGCATGCTGTAAATCAAGATGTTTACATATTCCATGGGCAATCCATCTGCCTTATCAACCACTTGTCCGGTTAATATACCTTCGGCAGGTAAACCGGATAAATCCTGGCGGCCTCCGGGTTGTTGTGCAAAACTATGACCGTAAATCAAAAGTGCCAGTAAAAGTGAAATTCTGCTCATTATACATGGTTAAAAATAACAGTGCAAATGTAAGTTTAGTCATCACAGCAACTCTGAAAATTCAATCAACACTGCGGAATAATCTGTGAACCTTCCGGTTCTTCCCACAAAACTTTCGTGCTCCCTGTCCGTAGAAAGATTCTTTGGTTGAGAGATTGAATAACCAATAAATTTCAGTTTTAATACATTTGCAGGTTGAAATCATAAAGAAAATTATGAATATTAACGGATTGAATGAAGAGGACCGGATCAGGGATGCCATCAAAGACAAGACCTGGAACGAACAGATGACAACCGACTCATGGGCTGTGTTTAAAATTATGTCGGAACTGGTAGATGGGTTTGAGACCCTGGGACGTATAGGCCCCTGTGTATCTGTTTTCGGTTCGGCAAGGGATTTGCCTACTTCGCCCTATTACAGGATAGCAGAAGAGATTGCTTACCTGCTGACCAAAAAAGGTTTTGGTGTGATCACCGGTGGCGGACCGGGCATCATGGAGGCTGCCAACAAGGGTGCTCACTTTGCCGGAGGCAAATCCGTGGGGCTTAATATTGACCTGCCTTTCGAACAAAAGCCCAACCCTTTCATTGACCAAGATAAATTTATCAACTTCCACTATTTCTTCGTCAGAAAAGTTATGTTCATGAAGTATTCACAGGGATACATCGTCCTGCCCGGAGGGTATGGTACGATGGACGAACTGTTTGAAGCCATCACCCTGATCCAGACCCATAAACTGGTGCGGTTTCCCATTGTGCTTGTATCAACAAGCTATTGGGACGGCCTGATCCATTGGATCCATGAACGTATGCTGGAGGAAAAAAAAATAAGTCCTGAAGATCTGAAGATATTCACCACTGTTGATACCGCTGATGATGCCGTCAGGGTGGTTGAGGAGTTCTATAACAAATATGCCCTGAAGCCAAACTTCTAGGAAGAACTAACGATCAAAAGCGTTTTATTCACCGCAGGACATCAAAGATTGTGTCTATTCCCTATGGGAAATCAGGTTTCCGGTAGCATCATTTACTATGGATATAAATGCCCTACGGGCAAAGCATCGAACTTTACAACAATCTGAAATACAGGCAAATTATTGCAGCAAATCAAAATATCATTTAGCATTTTGGATGATGGAATAATTGTTTTGTTTTAGCAGGCAACTGTTGTATAATAAGCACCGTAGGTGCGAAATTATGGTAGAACAAAAGCGAAAACCCTTTTTAAAGCCTCGTAGAGGCGGCATTATTAATGACAATGTCAGTCATAAAAACTGAAAACAGTGTCTTCTTAATAGCTGGTTCATAATTTCGCCTCTACGAGGCTGAACTTCGTTCTTCATTTTATCTGCTACCATACTTTCGTCTCTACTAGACTCTGTTTTGACAAAGAATATCCTTTCCAAAATGTTGGTTGAGTATTAAATTCTATTTGAAATTGGAGTGAATTTGTGCCTGTAAGTTGAGTCTATTTGTGGAGGCTCTTTCTCCACAAATGCGCACAAATTGAAATCACATATTTACTTTTTTGCTCTGAGTAGTTTTTCTGAACCAGAACCGCTAACGATAAGCGCTTTTTCTGTGAGCGATTTTTATGATGGTTATGATCAGCAGCGTGTCGGCAATTGTATAGATTATCCTGTAATTCCCTACTCTTATCCTGTAGTCGCTCACCGATCCTTTTAACTTTGAGCAGCGCGGCGGGCGTGGGTTCCCGGCAAGATTATCAATAGCCGTCTTAACCTTGTAAGCCATGCCTTGTGGCAGACGCAACAACTCCTCTGCTGCGGATTTCTTGTATACGATAGCATATTTCACTTCCCGCCAAATTTCTCCCTGAAACGCACTTCAACTTCCTGTTGTGGTATTGTCGGTTCGGTTTTTCGTTCAAGGACGGCAAGACGATCTTCTATCTCCTCAACATATTCCATTAGGTTTTCGTATTGCTTTAGCGGGAAAACAACCATTGGCTCTTTGAAAACCTGATCCTTAAACTGCTTTGCTGCTGACGACATTTTCTGAACTATTTAAATGCTATGCAAAGATAAGCTATTTAGTTTCACCGGTTTTATAATTTCGCCTCGACGATGATTAACTTCGTTCTTCGTTTTACCTCCTACCATACTTTCGTCTCTGCGAGACTCATAATTATTTGGTTTTAGCGGGAAACTGCTGGATAAAAAAGCGCCGGAGGTGCGAAATTATGGTAGACCGGAAGAGAAACCCCTTTTAAAAGCCTCGTAGAGGCGGCATTATTGGGCCATTTGTGCCTTTAATTTGAGTCCATTTGTGGAAGCTTTTTTTGTCCACAAATTCACGCAAATGGGTCCATAGCTGCACACAAATGATATATGTCGAAAAAAGTGAAAATATTCTTGTAGTCAGTTTGCACAGACCCATGGACAACCTCTCCGGGGTTAAAATTGTCTGCATTTAGAAAAATAGATTATCTTTGTTCGAAAAAATTCATGTTATGAAAAAGACAATTTTACTTTCACTGATCATTTTACCGGCATTTCTAACAGGCATCATCGCCTCAGAACCGGTCACCAACACAAAGTTTTACACCGTGTACGGAAGCCTTCCCGAAGTCAGTCATATTGAAACCCATGGCACCGCTGATGGAAATGTTTTGCCGTTCCTCATCGGTCCGGAGAACCCTATTGACCAAAAGGCAGCTGTGATGAACACCCTGCTGGTGAATAACCAGAATAAAAACAATGCTGTGACATTCAGAATGTTTGTCGCGCGCACCTACCGGGAAAATTTTGAAACTTTGGACCTGAACAAACTCACAGCTGATGAACTTTTCTGCCTCGGATACCTGACATTGCTGGATGAGGATGGAGCGACAGCCAATGCCCTTCCGATCCTCCAGATGGCTAAAGTTAAAAACCCCTCCAGCTCTACCATCGCTATCGTTCATGCCCTTGCAACTACCCAGGCATCGGCTAAAGCGGGAAATCCATGCGAAGGCTGGAATTTATTCATGCAGGTTGTCGGGAATTCTTCTCTTAATAATGACATGCACCCAGAAATGGTTTCCATCGTGAGCAGAAGTATGCAACCTTATGGAGAAGGGTGTCAATAAAAATCTGTATGCTGACCTGCACACCTGAAACCATTCATGTTTTGTGAAACTGAGTACTTCAGTGATTTTTACAGGTTATCAGTCATATGCGCAAACAATCTTGAAAACAGCACCAAAAGAAATCTAAAAAATCCTGCTTCATATTAGGCGGGATTTTTTCATTTTAATAACAGATCACTGGAGAAATATCAATTCATCAAACAAATTAACAGAGATGAGAAAAATTTTATTCCTTGCCCTTGCCTGGATGGTTTTAAGCCCTTTGCAATCCCAGGAAGAAGCACGATTGCTTCGTTTTCCCGCTATTCATGGCAGCCAGGTAGTTTTCTCCTATGCAGGAGATCTTTACACTGTCCCAAAATCGGGAGGCACTGCCCGCAAACTTACTTCACACCAGGGTTACGAAATGTTTGCCCGTTTCTCACCGGATGGGAAACAGATTGCATTCACCGGCCAATACGATGGCAATACTGAAGTATTCCTGATCCCCGCCACCGGCGGTATTCCCAAAAGACTCACCTATACCGCCACTCTTGGAAGGGATGATATTTCAGACCGGATGGGCCCCAACAACATTGTCATGACCTGGCGGGATAGTCACACGATCATTTACCGGTCACGGAAAAAAACTTTCAACGACTTCAAGGGTCAACTGTTTGCAGTCAATGTCAACGGAGGGTTATCGGAAGAGTTACCCTTGCCGGTAGCAGGCTTCTGCTCTTTTTCACCCGATGCGGGTAAAATGGCATACAACAGGGTTTTTCGCGAGTTCCGCACCTGGAAATATTATCGGGGTGGTATGGCCGATGACATCTGGATCCATGATTTTCAGACCAGGGAAACCATCAACATTACCAACAATGACGCTCAGGACATCATACCCATGTGGTTTGGTGATGAGGTGTATTTCCTTTCCGACCGCGACCGGATCATGAACCTTTTTGCATACAACTTCGTCACTGGCGAAACACGCAAAGTGACCCATTTCAATGAATACGATATCAAGTTTCCATCTGCAGGAGACCAGTCCATTATTTTTGAGAATGGTGGATATATTTACAATCTGGAACTTTCAACCCAGCGGGCTGAGAAGATCCCGATCTATATTGCCGATGATATGCTCGCCGGCAGAAACGAACTGAAGGATGCATCCAAATTCATCCATACCTGGGCTGTCTCTCCTGATGGTAAGCGGATGACCTTTGGAGCCCGCGGCGATGTGTGGACAGTCCCTGTTGAAAACGGAATTACCCGTAACCTCACCCGGTCACCGGGCGTTCACGACCGGAACGTATCATGGTCGCCCGATGGCAGGTACATATCCTATATTTCAGACCGTACAGGTGAAGATGAGATCTATATTCAGGACCAGGCAGGTAATGAGCCGGCTGTTCAGCTCACTTTCAGCAGCAGTAATTACAAGTACAATCCCGTTTGGTCACCCGATGGCAGAAAACTTTTATGGTCAAACCGTAAACAGGAACTGCTGTTTATCAATATCGAAACCAAAATGATCACGGTTGTAGAGCAATCACCCGACGGAGAAATCATGAATTATACCTGGTCGCCCGACAGCCGCTGGATCGCATATGTATTGCCAAAGAGGGATGAAATGAACCGCATCTGGATATACAGCACTGAGACCCATAAAAAAGAACCAGTGACCGATGGCTGGTACAGCTCTTCCGGGCCCAGTTTCAGCAGCGACGGGAATTATCTGTTCTTTGCTTCTTCAAGAGATTTCAATCCCATTTATTCCGCAACAGAATGGAACCATGCTTACCGCGATATGTCAAAGGTCTATTTTGTGACTCTGCGCCGGGATGTTGAGAATCCTTTCAAACCCGTAAATGATGAAGTAGCTGTTAAAAACGAGACAGGACAGAAACCGGATGAAAAAACTGACAAGAAAGAGAACAAAAAGGCTGAAACATCTCAACCGGAAGCTCAACCCAAAATCGAAATAGACTTCAACGGTATCATTGACCGTATCATCAGTTTACCTGTCGGAGCAGGTTCTTACAATAGTATCCGGGCAGCCGGGACATCCGTTTACTATGTAATGAACCACAGTGCTCAAAAAGGGCCCAGACTTAAAATGTATGACCTGAAGAGTCAGAAAGAGACTGAAATAGGTGACTTTGGCAGTTACCAGATCACACACGACCAAAAGAAGATGGTGATCAGCGACAAGGGCAAATATGCGGTCATAGATCTCCCCAAAGCCGCCGCCAAACCAGAAAAATTCGTTGACCTGTCCAACATGTCAGTATGGATAGATTACAAGGCAGAACGGAAGCAGGTTTTCGATGAATCCTGGCGGCAGATGCGGGATTTCTTTTATGATCCCAACATGCATGGGGTTGACTGGAAAGCAGTCCACACAAAATACGAGCCCCTTGTTTCGCATGTTTATAACAGAAACGACCTTAATTACATTATCGGGGAGATGATTGGCGAACTCAATATTGGTCATGCATACGTAAGTGGAGGCGACAAGTCTTCACCCGAAAGGATCAAAACGGGACTTTTGGGTGCCGAACTCAGCCCGGATCCATCCGGCTATTTCAGAATAGACCGGATTTTGAAAGGCCAGAACTGGGATAAGGGAACCCGGTCACCACTGACAGAAATTGGAGTGGATGTTCAGGAGGGTGATTTCATTATTGCAGTCAATGGCAAATCAACAACTGAGATGATTGACATATATCAAACACTCACCGGATTTGCCGACAAACAGGTTGAACTTACAGTGAATAAAAGCCCCAACCCTGAAGGTGCCCGAAAAATTCTTGTGATCCCCACCGGGGATGAGAGTGAACTCTACTACTATAATTGGGTACAAAATAACATTGATAAGGTAACCGAAGCCACTGACGGACAGGTTGGATATATTCATATCCCGGACATGGGTGTAAAAGGATTGAACGAATTTGTGAAATACTATTATCCGCAATTGAGAAAACGAGCATTGATCATTGATGACCGGGGAAATGGCGGTGGCAATGTTTCACCCATGATCATTGAACGGCTGCGCAGAGAACTTGTCATGATGCGCATCAGCCGGAACGGTACACCCTATACCACTCCGGGAGGTCTGCATTGGGGTCCGAAAGTGATGCTCGTTGACAACTATTCCGCTTCCGATGGTGATCTATTTCCGTATCAGTTTCAGACCTATGGCATGGGTAAATTAATCGGTGTCAGAACCTGGGGCGGCGTAGTTGGTATCCGGGGGTCGCTCCCATTCATTGACGGGGGACAGTTGCAGAGGCCTGAATTCGCCACTTACGAACGGGAAGGGAAAGCATTTGTGATTGAAGGGGTTGGTGTAACACCTGATATCATCATCGACAATGATCCTGCTAAAGAATATGACGGAATTGATGAGCAGCTTGACAAAGCCATCGAAGTAATTCTTCAGGAACTGCAAGACTGGCCGGAAGGTTTGCCGGAGGTTCCAGACTATCCTGACAAGAGCAAATAGGCTCAATGTAAGATTTATATATTGAATATCAGCATATTAATAATATGGGTCACTGAACATTTTAATGATCAGGTTGGTTTATTTATTTAGTTTATTTTTGTGTGGCTTCTAATTTAAAATTCGAATAGATGGAGAAGGAGAGCATCAATTTTGCCGAACTTGACGGTAAACGGTTTTACTATAGTTTCATTGCTGGTTCGCAAAAGGTTTTTGATCACTACCAGGGGATCAATAAGATCAATGTTTTTCCTGTAGCAGATGGAGATACAGGCACAAATCTTGCATCCACACTTCGTTCAATCATTGATTCTGCCATTCCTACCAGAAACATTAAAGTGACAGCCGTTGCATTGGCCGATGCGGCACTGGTGGGAGCCCGCGGAAACTCAGGTATCATATTCGCACAATTTCTCTATGGCTTCAGTAATGAGATTGAAACTGAAAAAAATCTCACCATTGCTGATTTTGCCGAGGCTATGAAAAAAGCAGTCAAATATGCCTATGAAGCCATTGCCAATCCGGTTGAAGGAACGATGATCTCTGTTATGCGCGAGTGGGCTGAATATATATACCTGATCAAGGATAAATTCATTAGTTTCAACGACCTGATTGCTGATTCCTATCACAAAGCCATGCAAGCCCTGGAAGATACACCCAAACAACTGGAAGTACTGGCTAAAGCCAATGTTGTGGATGCAGGTGCGATGGGATTTGTCTACTTTCTGGAAGGTATGATTGAGTTTTTTAAACACGGTGAACTCAAAAAACTTGCCCTGGCCCGGAATATCAACAAAGTGAAAGACTTTGAAGAGATGGTGCATGACGAATCGGAACTTACTTTCCGTTACTGCACTGAAGCACTGATTGCTTTCGAGAAGGAGGATCCTGAAAATAAGAACCGGTTGAAAGAGGCATTGGAACCATTTGGTGATTCACTGGTGATCGCAGGATCACCCAAGAAGCTCCGCCTTCATATACACACCGATGAACCAGCTAAACTTTTTTCAAAAATCAAGGATTTCGGCAATATCTCCTTCAAGAAAGTGGATGACATGAAGATGCAAAGCGATATTGTCCACCACAGGAAATGGAATACCGCCATTGTAACTGATTCGACCTGTGACCTTCCGAAAGAGATCATTGAAAAATACCAAATTCACGTAGTCCCGCTTTCGGTCCATTTTAAATATGACTATTACCTTGACTCTTTGACCATCACACCTGATGAGTTTTACACCCTGCTTGAAGCATCGGATCAGAACCCGACAACTTCACAGCCTACATATAAGGATTTCACCAACAAATACAGCTACCTGGCAAGTCATTACGAATCAATCATCGGCATCCATATCAGCGAGAAGATGAGCGGAACTTTCTCCAACAGTCATAAGGCAGCCATTGCCATCAAGGAGAGATACCAGCGATACGTCGAGGTGATCAGTTCCAACAAGCTGGCCTGTGGACTTGGTCTCATGGTCCTGAGGGCGGCCCAATCTGTTGACGAAGGCAAAAGTGCTGATGAAATCCAGAGAAATATCCGTGAATGGACTGATAAGTCGCACCTCCTGGTGAGTTCACGAACACTTAAATACATGATCCGTGGCGGCCGGGTAAGTGCAGTCAGGGGATTTATAGGAAAGCTGCTGGGGGTTCAGCCCATCGTAAAATTTACACAGGAAGGTAAAACAGAACTTTTCGGAAAGCCTACCTCCACCCGCCAGGCCATGAAGATCGTCATTGACGAGACCGTGAAACTGATTGACGGTAAAAAACTGTGGGGCTATGCCATTTCGCATGCGAACAATCCTGAAGGCGCTGCCTGGTATGCCAACGAGATGGAACAGATCACCGGTCAGAAACCCAAATTCATCAGTCCTGCTTCACCGGTTTTAGGTGCACACACCGGGCCAGGGGTAGTGGCGCTGGGAGTGCTGTTGGAATAGGAACCCCGGCTTGGTATTTTAAAAATAGCCTACAGCTTGCTGGTGAACGCCATCAGTTTCAATTTAACCGGATTAAAAAAACTGCTCCGATATTACCCAACCTTCGAATGACCGTCGCTGATTACTTGTTCCTACCAGGATTTAATGTAATCTGATGTAATTATTCTCTACTATAACCAAACATCTTTCACCAGAAATTTTTGCATGTAATTCTGATATTTTTACAGCCCGGGTATGAATAAAGTTATGTTGTTTTGCAAACTCATTAATTTTTATTTAATCTAATTAAACTTTATTTACTCACTCACTAAATTTTATGATTATGGAAAAAAAGTTCTTAAAATTCAACCTAATGACAGCGATTGTAGCAGCATTCAGTCTTTTTCTTGGAAGCTGCTCCACCGACATGATGGATGAAACTGAAACGATGGTTGCTGAAAAGATTAAAAATGAATCTCTCTTGAAAAGTGGAAATTCATCACAAAACAAGCTTTTAGCCCAGGTAAGAAAAGCAACAGCAAAATACCATCGCATCGAAGCAGCGTTGGCTGATGGCTATGAACCCGGATCGGAATGTGTATATGTTGAAGGTCTGGGGGGTATGGGATATCACTATGTGAATCAGGGATTGGTTGATCCGGTGTTTGATCCGTTTGTCCCTGAAGTACTGATGTATGAGCCTGATGCAGACGGAAAGTTACACCTTGTGGGCGTCGAGTATATCATCATTGATATCGGTCAGGATCATCCATATTTTGGAAATCACCCAATGGATATAGGAGGTACTCCGGTTCCGGTAGATCATTACAGCCTTCATGTCTGGATTTGGAAAGAAAATCCCAGCGGAATGTACTTCCCTATGAATCCGAATGTAAGCTGTAATTAGTATGATCCGGCAAAAGTGATAACCGAAGGTATCAGGAGTTTTTCATGATATGTATTCCACTTCAGGCTGAGAAACCCTAACGACTCAACAAATATCCCCTTTTGCCGGATAGACTTTTAATTCTGTGAGAGTAGCACAGATATAAGCATTCATAAATACCGCAGTGTGAAAAATACAACCTTTTAGAAACACCGGGTAATTGGCCCGGTGTTTATTTTTATATTGGTCTTCATGGCTTTATTTGGTTTTATTTCTGAACAACCATGCTTTATGAAATCGAACTACAGCATTAAACTAAATTGTGATGAATACGTTATAGCTATAACTCTGAAACGAATTCTGGAAAACAACTACATTTCTTTTTTTAGAACTAACTAATCTGATTCCAAATGGAAGGACCTGGTACATTTCTAAAAATCAAGAAACTAAGCCAAAGGACCGAAAGTTACATTGTTCCTGACAACTACCAGATGCTGTGGGCTGCAGATGGACTGAGCGAAGTCACTGTTGATTTTCAATGCTATCCATTCTATCAAAATTCACTCTTTTATCTGACACCGGGCAGGATAGTAAACCTTCAATTTTCAGGTGATCAGCCAAAAGGGTGGATCATGAATATTTCAAGAGATTATTTGAAAAATCAGTTCCCTGACAATCTTCATTTGAAAAACATCGATATATTTCATACTTATGCTGACAATCCTCAGATTGTTCTGAGTCCGAAAATAGGGGAAAGAATTCATACCCTTGCTGAAATGATTTCAGAGTTATGTGTTTCCGCCATTCCGGGAAAAGAGATGGCCATTTCAGCATTGTTCAGAACAATGTTTGTGTATATTGGCAGCAAGTGTAATATCAGTCGGGACAAGGAAAGTAAAAAAAACAATTTAAATCTTGTAAGTCAGTTCAAAGTTCATGTCTCCAGGCATTTTCCGGAAATTCACAAGGTTTCTGAATACGCAGCCATGCTTCATGTCACACCCAAGTACTTATCACAAGGGGTTAAACAGGTGATGGGTTTAACAGCAAAGCAAATTATCCGGGAACAATTACTTGTCCAATAATACCGGGATCTGAAGTTCTCAAATGATAGCATCAAGTAAATTGCCTTTAAACTTGGATTTTCTGAAACGGAGCATTTTTCTAATTTCTTTAAGAAATCAACCGGTTATGCTCCTTCTGAATTCAGAAACTCTTAGCTCCGTTAAAATCATAATAATCCTTTGTGGTTTTCGCGTGCATTGAGAAACAAATCTAAGGATATATACCTCATTATTATTCAGGTTAAATCCTGTATCTTTGCCGGGTGTAGACTTAACGATCCTGTCATTGTATACGCTATTACTGATCGGGCTGATCTTTTTTGCGGGAGGAAATCTGAAGCATATCTCTTCCGGTAAAGTTTCCATTCCTGATTATCCCGATGATGTGGTCTGGATTGAATATAAACCGCCACACCTTCATAAAATCACGGGGATTTCATTTCTCCCACCGGCTGATTATGAATCCCTCGCCTTTCCCATCAAGCGGGCCGGAAACCTGATCCTGCTCGAAGCCGTCATCGACGACATATCCGGCAATCTGATTCTCGATACAGGATCAAGTGGTATGGTGCTTAACAGCATCTATTTCAGACAGGGACGAAAAACAGGTGGACTGGTTGCCGGCGGTATCACCGGATCAACCGGACCATTGACAAGAACAAAAATCAGGAGCCTGCAGATATCTGAAATGTTTTTCGAAGATATCACTGCCGATGTATTGGATTTAGGACATATTGAAAATGCCAGAAATGTTAAAGTACTTGGTTTTTTCGGGTTGAGCCTGATAGCCGGTTATGAGGTCGTGATAGACCTTCGGAACAGCATCCTGGAGTTGCACCCGCTGGATCAATCCGGCCACAGAACCTCAGGGTCAAACAAAAGTCCATCCATGGACCTGAATATCCCTGTAAGAAGTTCGAATGGAGTGGTTTTCCTCGATGCCCTGATGAGCGAAATGAAACTCACCTTTTGTCTCGACACCGGGGCCGAAGCCAATGTGCTCAGTAGTCAGCTTCCGGGCCGGGTCCTAAATACAGTCAGCATTTTCAGGCGGTCGAACCTGAGGGGTGCAGGAACCCACAGTGTGGAGGTACTCTATGGAGTGATGCATGACTTCAGTATCGATGATGTAAGTTTACCCGGAATGAACACCATTGTTACAAACCTTAGTGCAATGAGCAGGGCTTTCGCTGTGAGGATCGACGGCATGCTTGGATGTGATTTCCTTGAAAAAGGCATTTTCTACATCAATCTTAAACAGAACACTCTGGGCATCAGTTTATATAAGGAGGAACTAAAATGAAATCCATGGTTCAATATATGCTGCTGCTGCTGGGCTTATTGCCTGCAGGTTGGTTATCGGGGCAAACTAACCCGGAAAAGGCCGGACGGATTGACCAGGGTAAATTTGTACTGACGATAGACCTGTCATGGAATGAGGATCAAAGAGAAGAACTAACAGAACTTTTCGACCTTGATAGCCTGATGACCGAGAAGATTTTCCGGAAAAATCTCACCTATATCAATGACAGCACAGAGTGGAGCGCCACCCTGATAAAAGATGGAATCCTTGAAATTTCAAAAGAGATCACCAAGCCATCGGATACCTGGTTCAGCAACATCATACTGTCGGAAGTGGCCATGGATAAAAAAACTGCTATTTCGACACCGGATACACCGCCATATGGGGTCAACCAACTCACACGGCCGGAGAATTTCCGTTACCTGGAAGGAGAAGCCTGTTTTCTGCTGCATGGATATCCTGATGCCCAAAAAGTATATCTCTCAGGATCATTCAACCAATGGAGTACGATGCAGCTACCCATGCAACGCACAGGGCTGGGATGGACCGCATGCATCAGTCTTCCTCCGGGCAAGCACCTTTACAAATTCATCGTTGACGGACGCTGGATGACAGACCCGGACAACAAGCTTAAAGAGCGTGACGGCCAGCGTGGACAAAATTCGGTGATCTTCTGCTATAACCACACATTCAGGCTCGAAGGATTTAAAGATTCTCGTCAGGTAATACTGACAGGATCATTCAATGACTGGAATAACAGGGAGTTGCAGATGAAAAAGGATGCCACCGGATGGGTTGTTCCTCTCTTTCTCAGAGAGGGAACACATGCCTATAAGTATATTGTTGACGGAAAATGGATCACTGATCCCGGCAATCCGGTTGAAAGACCTGATGGAAGGGGAAATGTCAATTCCTTTATAGGCATTGGCGACACCCTTATTTTCAGACTCAGGGGATATCCGGATGCAACAAGAGTAATCCTTTCGGGTAGCTTCAATGCATGGAATACCGGTGAACTGATCATGAATAAAGTAGACGATGAATGGCAGCTGCCCTATGTGCTTGCCGCAGGAAACTACGAATACAAGTTCATTGTCGACGGAAAATGGATCACCGATCCTGTCAATCCCTTCACAACCGGCTCTGGTAATTTCACAAACTCATTCCTGGCTTTCAAACCCAACCATCTTTTCGTGCTCAGCGGATTCACGGAAACAAACAACATCATAGTTACCGGAACCTTCAATGGCTGGAGCAGAAACGATTACCGGATGGTGCTGCGGGTGGATGAATGGGTTTTTCCAATACACCTGAAACCCGGCAGATACAGCTACAAGTTCATCACTGATGGAGAGTGGATCCTCGACCCGGCCAACCTGCTGTGGGAAGAAAATGAGTTTGGAACAGGAAACTCAGTGTTGTGGATTGAATAGAATGATCCGACGTTTGGTTCACAGGAACTAGATCAGCACCCTTTTCACACCGGGCTCTCCGCCTTCCAGACCTAAACCGGATACTACAATCCACCGGTAAAAAATAAAATTCCTTATTCCTGACCAGCCTGTCCATATAATCTTGCCGAATTGCTATTTTTGCCACTGCGTTCAAACACAAATAAGAGAAACATGATTAACCAGCAATTGGTTGAGCCAAAAAGCATTGTGGTGGTCGGAGGATCGAATGATATTACCAAGCCTGGCGGTAAAGTTCTCAAAAACCTGCTGGAAGGTAATTATAAAGGAAACCTTTATGTGACCAACCTGAAAGAAACCGAGGTTCAGGGTATCAAAAGTTATCAGGATATTAACGATTTGCCGGAAGTTGAAATGGCCATCATTGCTATACCGGCAAAATTTACTTTTGATGCGGTTGAAGTGCTTACAGAAAAAAAGAATACAAAAGCTTTCATCATCCTTACCGCAGGCTTCAGCGAGGTGAGTGAAGAGGGAGGGAAAATTGAAAAGCAGGTACTCAACCAGATCAATAAACACTCGGCAGCGCTTGTGGGTCCAAATTGTATTGGTGTCTGTACTTCAGCTTATCATGGTGTTTTTACGGAACCCATTCCTAAGCTTGACCCGAATGGGTGCGACCTGATATCAGCATCAGGAGCTACTGCCTGTTACATCATGGAATCAGGGCTGCAGAAAGGTCTTTCATTTTCCAAGATCATTTCACTGGGCAATTCTGCACAAATGGGTGTTGAGGAGATCGTGCGGTTTTTGGATGAAACTCACGATGAGAGCCAGCCAAAGATCAAACTGCTCTATATCGAGAATGTAAAAAAACCAAGGATGCTGATGAAACATGCCGCATCACTTATCCAAAAGGGTTGCCGGATAGCCGCGATCAAGGCTGGAAGTTCTGAAGCAGGCAGCAGGGCTGCTTCCTCACATACAGGTGCTTTGGCCACCTCTGACGAAGCAGTGAATGCGCTGTTCCGCAAAGCCGGTGTGATCCGCTGTGACCACCGCGAAGAGTTGATTGCTGTGGCCTCGGTACTGATGCATCCTCCACTGAAAGGAAAAAATTTAGCCATCATCACCCATGCCGGCGGACCGGCTGTGATGCTCACCGATGCACTTTCAAACGGGGGACTGCATGTTCCGCCATTGGCCGGGCCCGAAATGGTTGCTTTGAAAGGGAAACTGCATCCGGGGTCATCCGTAAACAACCCTATTGATTTCCTGGCAACCGGTACAGCAGAGCAGCTGGGGCTGATCATTGATACCATTGACCAAAAAGCTGATCATATTGATGGAATCGTGGTGATCTTTGGCACCCCCGGACTTTTTAAAATACACGATGTTTATGATGTGCTCCACGAGAAGATGAAAACATCAGGGAAACCAATCTTCCCGGTGCTTCCCTCTACCTATACGGCTGATGAAGAGGTGAAAGCATTTCTCCGGAAAGGAAGGATCAATTTCCCGGATGAGGTAATCCTCGGCAAAGCACTGGCGAAAGTTTACACCCAATCCGGTCCGGTGATCAGAAAAACAGATGAGTTCCGGATTGATGAGGACAAGATCAGACAGGTGATTTACAACGCAGAAGATGGTTACCTCCCACCTGCTGAAATACAAAAACTGCTGGATGCAGCAGGGATTCCCCGCGCTGTTGAATGGGTTGTTCAATCGGAGCATGAGATCAAAACTGCAGCGGATAGGGTTGGGTACCCTATTGCCATGAAGGTTGTTGGGCCGGTTCACAAATCAGATGTTGGAGGTGTTGTGCTGAATGTGAAGGATGAGCCGGAATTATTGAGGGAATTTCAAAGAATGATGAAAATTCCTGCTACAACTGGCATTCTGTTACAACCCATGCTGTCAGGAGTTGAATTATTTGTGGGCGCCAGGTACGAACCTAATTTTGGACACCTTGTTCTCTGCGGACTGGGAGGCATTTTTATTGAGGTGATCAGGGACGTGCAATCCGGTCTTGCACGGATTTCGATGGATGAAGCGCGAAAAATGATCGAAAGTCTGCGCGGAAATAAGATACTTGAAGGCATCAGGGGACAGAAAGGAATTGATAAGGAGAAATTTGCAGAGATCATCGTCAGGATTTCCGATCTGGTGGCCACCGCACATTTCATTGCGGAGATGGATCTGAATCCCCTGCTGGGAGCAGAAAAAGAGATTGTTGCCGTGGATGCCAGGATCAGAATTGAAAAATTCAAATGGAAAGCAAATCTGTACCATTAAATGAATATTCATTGGCACCTTCAACCCTCTTTCATACCTAAGAGCGAACAGTGTATCCGGTCAGTTAAACCCGCAATATAAAAGCACCATCCGGATCAGAAGCAAATTCTGATATTCAAAAAAACTTTTTAATTTGTCGAAACCAATACTTTTGTAATATTGTATCGAAAAAATCACATCAAATAAAGCAGATCGAAATGGCTAACATCGCAATTGGTAAAAAGTACTTCCTGTTTCCCAGTTTTAGTTCAATTCCCAAAACCTCTGCCATAGAAGCCGAAAGAGCCGCACTGGCAAAAGAGCTGGATGAATTCACCGCTTTTGAAGCATCCCGGGAACTGGAAGATTTTTACGAACTGGAAAAATACCTGAATTCCAAAGAACACAAGGATATCATGCAGTCGGTTGAGATTGCCAGGAAGAAGGAACTGGATAAGGTCACTGCATTTGAAGAGTTGAAGAAATCAAAAAAATTCAGGGAACATTTCAAATTCAAATCCTCACCAAAACTTCAGGATCATCTTGCATTTGGCCAATCTTCAACAATGAATGAGTTCCTGGAACTCGAAAAACTTGTGAACTCAAAGGATTTCATGGCCGAAAAACAGAGATTTGAAAATCAGAAAGCCGCCGAAGAGAAGAAAGCACAGGATTACAAGGAGATGAAAAATAGCAAATCCGCTGATCCTAAAAAGCTTGAAGTCTTTGAGAAGTATATCTCTTCGGATGAACACAGGAACAAACTGAATGAAGCCGTTAACAAGCTGGGGGAGATGGCTAATCAACTGTCCGGCTATGAGCGCATGAAGAAATCCGGAAGGTTTAAGAAATACTTTTCTTTTGAAAATAATCAGAAATACAAGGATTTCAAGTCGTTTGAAAAATCTCCAACCCTTGCCAACTATTATGAACTGGAGCAATACCTGAACGCAGAAACGCATAAGTCACTGATGGAATCTCTCAAAGAAAAAGAAGAGAAAGAGATCGCAAGGATAAAAGAGTTTGAAGCATTTAAAAATTCCAAAAAGTACAACTGGTACGTTGACCTTAAAAAATCCAATAATTTTGATGAAATCACCCAATGGAAAGCGGTATTTGAAGATGAGTTTGACGGTGACAAACTGGATACAAAGAAATGGATTACGCGGTACTTTTGGGGTCATAAACTCATCAATGATGCTTATGCATTTGAAAATGATGCTGCCTATCCAACAGATGGACAGAATATTGAGGTCAATTATGGAACTTTAAAAATCGTAACCCGTCGCGAAAGAGTAACCGGAAAGGTTTGGAAAGTACCTTATGGTTTTATACCAAAGGATTTTGATTATACAACCGGTTTGATCTGCTCAGCAGGTTCACATCGCCAGAAATTTGGCAAGATTGAGGCAAAAATTAAAATAAACTTTTCGAAACCGGTCCAGTACAATTTCTGGATGGTCTCCGAAAAGAACATTCCTCACATTGATATCCTGAAGGTGGATAAAAAGAAAACACTTGTGGAACTGGCACATGTGACGGGAACAGAGATTGGTAAGGATCATCAGAAATTTACATCCCATTTCAAAGGGCTGGATCTTTCGCAGGACTATTTCATCTACACACTCCTCTGGTCAAAAGATAAACTCACCTGGAAAATCAATGGCGTTACTGTACATGAACAAACGCAAAGAATTCCGCAGGAGGAGATGTACCTCGTTTTCAGTTGCAAAATGACTAAAGAATCTGCCAACAGCTCCTTACCGGCCTTTATGGAGGTGGATTGGGTGAAATGTTATCAGCAGGTTTAAGACTTTTTGTATTTTCACTCCGGTTGACAATAATTTATTTGAAGGTGGAATTGGTTCACCTTTAGGATCATTTAATCATTCATATTATTATTTTCATGAAAGAACATCCCCACTGCATCCCAATTGTAGCGGAAGGCGAAGCCCCGCTGATCCAACCCATTGACCTTGAGGGTTTCAGGGAACACAACCGGAAAAAATCGAAAGCGCTAGTCAATAAGTTGATGACCGACGAGGAAGCTATTACCAGATTTGTCAAAAACGGTGATTACATTGGTTTCGAACTTTACGGAACCGTGCGCTGCCCGATGAGCCTCACACGTGCGCTGGTCAGATCCGGAAAAACCGATTTCAGGATCGTTGGCCAGGGTGTCCATGAACTTGACCTGCTTTTTGCCGCCGACATGGTCAGGGAGATTGACTTCACCTATATCGGGCTGGAAGTTTACGGCATTTCAGGCAACATGCGCCGGCGGGTCGAATCCGGTTCGGTGAAAAGAATTGTGGAATGGTCGAACGCCGCCCTTACATGGCGGTTCAAAGCCACCAGCATCGGTATTCCTTTTATACCCACCCGCAGCATGCTGGGTACAGATACCTTCAAAAAGTCTTCGGCCAAGGCCATCGAGTGCCCGTTTACCGGCATGACGGTAGCGCTGCTGCCCGCGTTGATCGTAGATACCGGCTTCATCCATGTCCACCGGGCGGATGTTCACGGCAACTGCCAGATTGATGGCATCAGCGGGTTTGCGTTCGAAATGTCACGTGCCTGTAAGAACCTTATTGTAAGTACCGAAAAAATTGTGGATACTTCGGAGATCAGGAAACACCCCGACAAGACCATCATTCCGTATTACCTGGTGGATGCGGTGGTTCATGCGCCCTACTCATCATGGCCGGGTGAAATGAGCGGCATGTACGAACGCGATGAGCCGCATTACAAGATGTATGTGGAACAGCAAAAGACCGAAGAGGGCATGAACACCTATATGAAAGAATGGCTTTACGACCTTGCGGATCACAAAGCGCTGCTCGAAAAGATCGGGAAAAAACATTTACAGGATTTAAATTTACAGGAGGTTTAACCATGACACAGACCTATTCACCCTCGGAACTATTGATCTGCCTCGCTTCGCGCGTGATGGAGGACGGCAACACCGCTTTTATAGGAACCGGCATCCCCATGCTGGCCGCCAGTCTTGCACAGGCCATGCATGCCCCCAACCTGGTGGCGGTGTTTGAATTTGGCGGAACAGGCGCCATCCTCGAGAAACTTCCCCTCGCTGTTGGCGATATGCGGACCTACAACAAGGGCATTGCCGCCTCAGGTATCTGTGACATCATGGAGACCTCCCAGCGGGGTTTCATTGAGTTTGGTTTCCTCGGCGGAGCACAGATCGACAAATACGGCAACCTCAATTCCACCGTTATCGGCGATCATAAGAGCCCCAGGGTGAGGCTGCCGGGCAGCGGCGGTGCCAACGATGTGGGGTCAGCCTGCTGGAGAACCATCGCCATCATGATCCACGACAAAAAGCGGTTTATTGAGAAGATTGATTTCATCACCACGCCGGGCTACTTAGATGGACCGGGTGCCCGCGAAGCAGCCGGCCTGCCCCGAAACTCAGGCCCTTACCGGGTGGTCACCAACCTCTGCATCATGGGCTATCATGAAGTGAGCAAGCAGATGATGCTCCTTAGTCTCAACCCCGGCGTTACGGTGGAACAGGTGATTGAAAATACAGGCTTTGAGCTGCTCTTAGCCGACAACATCACCCACAACCCTCCACCGACAGAAAAGGAACTGAAAATACTCCGCGAAGATGTGGACCCAGATGGACTCTACAGGAAATAGTTGAGCAGAACACCGGCAGAGATGATCCACCTTATCAAAACACAACAATTTACCTGCAAAGCACAACCGCAGGCAACTCAACAATGTATCAACTCAACAACTAAACTACTAAACTACTAAACTACTAAACAACTCAACATCTAAACAATTTAACAGTTTAGCAATTTAACAATTCAACCATTTAGCAATTCAACCCCATGTTCCTCAAAATCCTCCTCATAGCCCTCTATGTCCTCATGATCATCACCGTAGGCTACTTAGGCATGCGCAAGACGAGATCCTTTTCCGACTTCTTCCTCGGCGGTGGCAACATCGGGCCGTGGATGTCGGCATTTTCTTACGGCACGGCCTATTTTTCGGCGGTGGTCTTCATTGGTTTTGCCGGCAAGGTTGGCTGGGGTTTTGGACTTTCGGGCATCTGGATCGGCGTATTCAACGCGCTGATCGGGGTTTTGGGTGTATGGGCTATTCTTGGCTGGAAAATTAAGAAAATGTCGGTCGAAATGGGTGTCTCCACCATGAGTGAATTTTTTGAGAAAAGATATCAGAGCCGGTTTTTGTTTATACTCACCCCCATCATCATTTTTGTGTTCATGCTCCCCTACTCCGCTGCCGTTTTTATCGGAATCTCCTACCTGTTCACCTCATCGTTCCCAGGCATTGCTTACTGGCATGCGGTGCTGTTCCTGGGTGTTTTCACCACCATTTACCTTGTGATGGGCGGCTACAAGTCCATGGCGTTGATTGACATCATCTTCGGGATGATCATGACGGCGGGTGTGCTGGTGCTGTTGCTTTTTACGGTGCGGGCCGGCGGCGGTATGGTCAGCATCACTGAAACGCTTGCCGGCATTGAACCCAAACTCACCAAAGCCATCGGCCCTCCGGGTTGGTGGCCGTTGCTGTCGCTGGTGATCCTGACCAGCGTGGCGCCGTTCGCCATGCCGCAACTGATCCAGAAGTTCTACGCCATCCGCGACCGCAGGTCTGTCCGCATCGGGATGGTAGCCTCCACCTTTTTTGCGCTGCTGATCGGCTGCATTGCCTATTTCATGGGATCCACCACCCGCATATTTCTGAACCCAACCGTCTCACCCAAAGCATTTGATGACGCCGGCAGGCCCATTGTGGATGCCCTGATGCCGGAGATGCTCACCTCGGTGATCCCCGAATCGCTCTCGATCATACTGCTGCTGCTGATCCTGAGCGCCTCCATGTCAACTTTAGCAGCGCTGGTGCTCATCTCCAGTTCGTCCGTTATCAAGGATTTATATTCCGGTGTGATCAATCCAAACACCTCTGATAAAAAGCTCACCCTGCTGATGCGGTGGGCCAGCACGCTGTTTATCGCCGCCTCCATGGTGATCGCGCTGCTAAAGCCCGACACCATTGTTGCCATCCTCGGCATTTCGTGGGGTGCTATCGGTTCTGCGTTTTTAGGGCCCTTCATCTGGGGACTGCTCTGGAAGCGCGCCAACAAGTATGGCGCCATCGCCTCCAGTCTGCTCGGCTTGGGCACCTGCCTGACGCTCTATATCACCGGCATGCCCTCACCCGAGGCCGGAACCATCGGCATGGGTGTTTCATTGGTGGTAAATCCGGTGGTGAGTTTGGTGGGAAAGCGAGCTACGGCTTAGATTGCTTCGTCATGGAAACCCGGGAAAACGGCTATAAATGAGGAACGAGATTGCTTCGTCATGGAATCATGGAAAAGTTACAATAAATGATGAGCTAGCTTGCTTAGTAATAGAAAAATGGAAAAGCGGTTTCCGGTAAAAAACGAGATTGCTTCGTCATGGAAACCTGGCGGTTTGGTTCAATGACAGGGTGAGATTGCTTCGTCATGGAAACCTGGCGGTTTGATGCAATAGCAGGGCAAGATTGCTTCGTCATGGAAACCTGGCGGTTTGATGCAATAGCAGGGCAAGATTGCTTCGTCATGGAAACCTGGCGGT
>JBLRXC010000015.1:0-39644 GCA_047920975.1 Bacteroidales bacterium
GTATACCCAGGGTATAGCATCCGGCTCATCAACGCAGGCAGGCATCAGCTTATTTCCGAACCCGGCAGGTGAAACGCTGAACATCCGTGTGGATGAATACAGGATGGATATCCAATCGATCGAAATTGTGAGCATGACCGGACAGGTGGTTTATCAAATGCAAATCAATGCACCGGGTCAGAAAGAGTTCCGGATTGATGTGGCTGATTTCAGGAATGGAGTCTATTTCGTTAAGCTGCAGGATGGTTCCGAAACAAAAGTTGGCAAGGTTATTATACAATAGCAACGATAAGCCAGGAGAATTTTCATGTTATACATACTCAATTGCGTTACAGCAATTGATTTTAAAGAAATATCAGAGAGAAACATGCTTCCTGTCTTCTAAGAAGTAAAAACGCATCAGACAAAAAAAGTCCGGGACGCCGCAAGGTTCCCGGACTCTCTTAAAATTTAGGGCTTCTTATTTAAAAGTCGCTCTCATGTATGTGATGATCGCCCAACGCTCCTCATCCTCAATCACCTTCTTTTCAAAATTGGGCATCTCATCCCTGCCGACAAATGATTTGTAATAGAGTTCACCATCGGCTTGCTTGTGAAAAGCATCGGTTGAAAAATCAATAATTGGCGTGTCAAGCTGCGCTGCTTTCGGCCCATCTCCTTTACCAGTGCTTCCATGACATGCCTTACAATGCTTTGCATAAAGCATTTTTCCCAACTTCACCATCTCAGCATCTCCTGCAGCCTGCGGATTTTTCATCTTCAGATAATTTTCAGGAATGTCCCATGTTTTGGATGATTTTTGCTGAGGGACAGCAAAAGATAACAACAGAAATGCAATGGTTGCCAGTGCACCTGCGCTCAGAAAGAAATTTAGCTTTTTCATAGTTAGTTTTTTTACAAAAGTAAATAATTAAATTGATATTTTTCAAAACCAGCCATTTTAATTCCATTATCGTGCCAATTTTTTTTAAAGAATCCCTGCTGAAGTATTTCCTATTTTTGCAACCAACCGGGCAACGACAACCGTGAAAACAGAAAAACCGGCCTCATATAAATCGTTTTCCAATGAATTTTGTAATCAGCCATGACTAAGAAAACAATCAGAACTGAAAAGCCAAAAACAAAATATCTGACACTGGCCGCTATCATCATGTTCACGGCCATTCTTCTTTCCGGAACCCGCAACAACGAAATCCTTTACGGGTGGGATGACGGCGAATACTTCGGAGATGAAAGCATTCAGAACCTGGATGTGAACGCTTTCTTTTCCAACTACTATCTGGGCATGTACCAGCCCCTGGCCGTTCTTTCGCTTTCACTGAACCATCAATCAGCAGCGAATAATCCAATGCCCTACCATACAACCAACCTCCTGATCCACCTGATCAATACAATGCTGGTCTTTTACCTCTTTCACCGGATGACTAAACGGCTTGAGGTAGCGGCCATTGTCGCTTTCCTGTTCGCTATTCACCCGATGCATGTTGAGGCTGTGGCCTGGATCGCAACACGCAGCAATGCTCTATACGCTGCTTTTTATCTCGCTGCGCTGCTGAGTTATGTGGTTTATCTCGAAAAGAGATCCTCATCCTACCTGCTTCTAACGTTGCTCTTTTTTGTCCTTTCCTGTTTTTCAAAATCCATGGCAGTCACACTGCCAGTCCTTCTGGTTTTATTTGATTATGTGTATCGGCGACGCTTCAACCGCCAGGCAATCCTTGAAAAAATTCCCTTCTTTCTGATCGCTGTCGTCTTCGGGCTGATTTCCATTCATGCCGCATCACAATACGGCCACATCCGAAACCTGGCCGTAACATACCACCTGGACGACAGACTGGTGATGATCGGCTATGCAGTCGTTTTCTACCTGCTGCGGGCTATTGTTCCGTTTAATCTTTCGGCAGTATATGCCTATCCCGATAAAACAGACGGCTGGCTTGCCACAGAATATTATTTGGCAATCATACCCCTGCTCATTCTGATCTATTGGGTGATCAGGTATGGTAAATACAGAAAAGAACTGATTTTCGGTCTTGGTTTCTTTCTGATCACCATTTCCGTGGTGCTACCTTTGGTCTGGTCGCGCATGCTGATGCTTGCCGATCGCTATACCTACATTCCTTATCTCGGGATATTTTATCTCTTTGCACTGCTGTATACAAAAATCAGGGAATACCGGCCTGAAAAAATCAGAAAATATAAGCCTGTCATAGTTGTGGCATTGCTTATTTACAGCATATTTCTATCCGTTACAACCTACCAGCGGATAAAAGTCTGGAAAGACGCCCCCACCATGATCACCGATGTGATTGAAAAAGACCGTTCAGATGTGGATGTGGCCATTGGTTATTTTTTTCGGGGAAACATACGCGACCTTTCACAGGATATGCAGGGGGCGCTGAGTGACTTCACCAGAGCCATTGAACTGAATCCTGCTTATACCATGGCTTACAATAACCGCGGGATCATTCGCGGAAGCCAGCAGGATTTTGAAGGCGCACTTGAAGACTTTAACAAAGCGATAGCATTGGAACCCGGGTATGCCGATGCCATCTATAACCGGGGCAATGCACATTATTATCTTCAACTGTTCAATGAAGCCTGCAGCGACTGGAGCCAGGCCGAACTACTTGGTTCAAAACAGGCCGAAGTAATCAGGAAGAGATATTGCAGATAACCGATTCCTGCATATGAGTCCTGATTTTCACCGTGCTTTTATGAATTATATTACCGGATGATATCCCCTTTGAAGCCTGATTGAATCATAAATACAATGTCACTTCCACGAGGCTTTGCTGGAATAACCAATCACTTTTTATTTCAGGATGTAAATAAAACTTTCCCTGCCGACATGTTTTTGATATAGTGCCTGATGCCATCAATCGCCTGACCTAAAGGAAAGGTTGACTGGATTTGGGTTTTGAGTTCTCCTGCGATGAACATCTCCTGTAATTCGTCAGTAATGCGTTTAAAGTCAGCCTTTTTCAGACCAGCCACCCAATCATTGAGGTTAAATCCACGGATGGATTTAGACCGGAAAATGATCCCCATGGGGTCAATACCGGAAAGATCGGCACCCGACAAAGCGCCATATACAACAATCCGACCCCCGTTGGGCATGGCATTCAGAATTTTGCCGGTGGCCTCCCCTCCTGCCGCATCAAAAGCGATGGTTGGTTGAAGTTGATGACAAAGTTGTTTGAGCCGGGTGAAGAAATCTTCCGAAGCTGTATTTAAAACATAATTTTCACCCTCATTCATTAAGGATTCTACCATCGTCTCTTTTCTCACCAGGTTGATGACTTCCATGCTATGTTTTTTTGCAAAAACCCTCATCAGGCGGGGAACCTGTCCACCGGCAGCATTCAGGATGAAAGCATTTGCGCCTGAACTTCCGGTCATTTCAAACATAGCATAAGCTGTCAGTGGATTTATTGAGAAACATGCTGCCTGCTCCACCGGCATGGCATCTTTCATGATAATACAATTTTGCGCCTTTGCCAGAAAATAGGCCGACCATGTCCCAAAACCTTCGTCCTGAAGAAAACAACTTACCCGTTTACCTTGTAATTCCCGTGCTTCCGATCCGGTCTCCACCACCACGCCAGTCCCTTCAAAGCCGGGAACAGCTGGAAAAGGTTTCTGAATGTTGTATCCCCCCCGCATGAAGGCAATGTCAGAAGGATTACACGGGGCCGCCTCCATCTTCACGAGCACCTCGTCTGCACCCGGTTTTCTCATATCCACCTCAGCGACTTTCACACCCAGCAGGGCGCCTATCAGGTTGGGATTTGATTGTTGTATTATAACTGCTAGTGATTTCATATCTGTTTTTGGCCTTAAGGTTTAGCAGCTTCATAATGGCGGGCACTCATTTCTTCGTCAAAAATTCCCGAACGGTAATTTCAGCTTGTTTACATGCCGTTTCAAGGTTGTCGTTGACCAGGATCACATCAAATCTCCCTGAAAAGCCTATCTCCTCTTTTGCCTTGCCGATTCTTTTCCTGAGATTTTCCTCGGTTTCGGTTAATCTCCCCCTCAACCTCTCTTCCAGGGTTTCTATATCAGGAGGCATCACAAAAACAGCCAGTGCCTGGTTACCGTAATATTTCTTGATATTAAGTCCACCCTTCACGTCAACATCGAATATCACATGCTTTCCTTTCTCCCTGATTCGCTCGACTTCCGACTTCAGCGTACCGTAAAAATGATCAGGGTAGACCTCCTCCCATTCGAGGAACTCGCCCCATGAAATTTTGTTTTTAAAATCCTGTATACTTATGAAATGGTAATCTTTTCCATTGATTTCTCCGGGACGGATTTTCCGGCTTGTAGCGGAAACTGAAAATTCAAGTTTTGACAGGGTGCTCAGCAGGTATCTCACAATGGTGGTCTTTCCTGCACCCGAAGGCGCTGAAAAAATGATGAGTTTGCCTTTATGCCCTGGTCGATTATTCACTTCCATAATTCAATAACGAAATGACTATAATAAGAGGCATTTTACTTTTAGCCCTTAGCTTTTGGCAAATTCCTCAATTTAACAATTTAGCCATTTAACAATTTAACCATTGCCTATTGCCTGCTGCACCTGCTACAAAACATTAAACAACTGCTCCTTGATCTTCTCCAGTTCATCCTTCATCTGAACCACTATTTTCTGGATGGCAGCATCGCTCGCCTTGGAGCCAAGGGTATTGATCTCCCGTCCCATCTCCTGGGCAATGAATGCAAGTTTTTTCCCCTGTGACTCACTCTCATTCAAAATCTCCTGAAAATATTTACAGTGTTTATTAAGCCTCACGCTTTCCTCAGTAATATCGAGCCGGTCAATGTAATAGACCAATTCCTGTTCGAACCGGTTCTGATCCACATCCTCCTGGTCTGCCAACTCATGTAAACCCCTTGAAATCTTTTCTTTCAAATTCTCAATGCGCTGTTTTTCATAAGGGGTAATCTCGTCAAGCAAATCCAAAATCTTTTGATTCCGGTGTTCCATTTCTTTCTGCAGGGAAGCACCTTCCTGTATCCTGAACCCATCAAGTTCATTAAGAGCCTGTTCCGTTGCTTCCTTGAGCAATGTCCATTCCTGATCGCTCATCTGCTCCCTGGCCGGGACCATGATATCGGGAAGCCGCATAATTAAAGGGAGGTAATCTGAAAAACTACCCTGTCGCAGATCGGATGCAAGATCCTTCAATTCGGTGAAATATTTCCAGGCAAGCGCTTTGTTGATCGTATATTGTGATAATTCACCACCGTCCTCCTGTGAAATTGTGAAGTCAACTTTTCCACGCAGGAGCTTAACAGTGACCAGACTTCTGAGTTCCATCTCCTTTTCCCGGTATCCATTTGGAATCCGGGTATTGATATCAAGGAACTTGCTATTGAGCGATTTAATCTCAATAATAAGTTTTCTATTGCTGAAGATACACTCGGATTTTCCAAATCCGGTCATTGATTTGATCATCACAAAAATGTTAAGGGGCAAAAATAGGTATAAAATGACAAGCATTGTATTGGTTGATTATTTTGCTTTTACAGATTATAACAGCTCTTTGTTTTTAGTACTTTTGCCACTGCTGAAAATTATGCTAACTATAAAAATAACAGATGAAAAAATTGATTTTTGTGATATTTGGATTGAGTATTTCATTGCTCAGCGCCCAGAATGTAAACGTTACATTCAGGGTAGATATGCAGAACGAGACTGTTCCCATTGAAGGGGTACACGTCGCAGGAAGTTTCCAGGGCTGGGATCCCGGTTCGACACCCCTGGTTCCAATGTTTAACAACGTCTGGGAAATCACCCTCCCCATTGCTGCAAACACTACCATTGAATACAAATTTGTCAATGGAAACAGCTGGGGACAGGATGAATCCGTTTTCGGGCCATGTGGCGCAGGTAACGGCAACAGAACATACGATGTCCCATCAACAGATGTAATTTTACCGCTGGTTTGTTTCGGGAGTTGTCTGGCCTGTGTTTTGCCTAAAGTGGATATTACCTTCCAGGTGGATATGACAAATGAAACAGTCTCACCATCGGGCGTTTTCCTGCAGGGTAGCTTTCAGGATCCGCAATGGAGCGGCGTTCAAATGAACAATGTGGGAAACGATATATATGCAGTGACTGTTGAAATGGATGCAGGAACTTTTCACGAGTATAAATTCCTCAATGGAAGCATATATGAAACCGTTCCTCCCGCTTGTGGTTTTGGTGGTTTTTCGAACCGCTATCTGACTGTACCCGATGTGAACACTACCCTTGATCTGGTCTGTTTCAGCTCCTGTGACCCGTGTGTTTCAGTAACGGATATCAATGTCACCTTCAGGGTTGACATGTCACAACAGGTTGTTAACCCCGTGGGTGTATACATCACAGGTGGATTCCAGGGTTGGGATCCCGGAAATACACCCATGACGGATATGGGGAACGGCATTTGGCAATACACAACCATCCTGCAGTCAGGTAGTTACCATGAATACAAGTTTATCAACGGGAACACATGGAATGACGCCGAAGGCAATATACCCTGGTATTGCAACTATGGGGGAAACAGATACCTGACTGTTCCGGAAACTGACACCATACTTCCTGCTGTCTGTTTTGAAAGCTGTCTGGTTTGCAACCCACCCCAGGTGGATATCACCTTTCAGGTGGATTTGTCGCTGCAGCTGGTCTCAACCGACGGAGTGCATCTGGCAGGAAGCTTCCAGGGCTGGAATCCAGCAGGTACGCCGATGGTTAATACGGGTAATAATATTTATCAGGTAACACTTACACTGAATGCGGGTGAATTCCACGAATATAAGTTCATCAATGGCAATGACTGGCCGGGTGCAGAATTGGTTCCGGGCGAGTGCGCCGGTTATGGTGGCAATCGTGAGTTTTTTGTTCCGGTTGTCAACACAACACTCGATCTGGTATGCTTTGGTGAATGTGACCCGTGTGTCATTCCAACCCATAATTTCAACCTGAAGGTCATGCTGGAAGGACCCTTCAATGGAAATACTATGAACACAGAACTTCAGCAATTGAATGTTCTTCCCACCAGTCAACCGTACAGCAATGCGCCTTGGAATTATGCAGGAAATGAAACTATCCAGGCCGGTTCACTGACTGGAATCGTTGACTGGGTACTCGTTGAATTTAGAAGCACTGAAGGTGATGCTTCCACTGCAACTGCTGATAAAATGTTTTACCGCACAGCTGCTTTATTGATGGCAGACGGTTCAATTACAAAAACTGATGGGATTAGTCCGCTTGAATACATCGGAGTTATCTACAACAATCTCTTTGTGGTGATCTGGCACAGGAATCATTTGTCAATAGTAAATGCCACCAGCATGGCATCGACAGAAGGCAGCTACATGTATGACTTTACAGCCGAACAATCCTATCTGGATGGGCAAAAACCACTCAGCCCGGGCATTTTCGGAATGATCAGCGGCGACAGTGATGGCAATGGTTTGATTGATGAGTATGACAAAGACATGAACTGGACGACTGAGGCCGGGAACGCAGGTTATCATTCTGCCGATCTCAACCTCGACAGTCAGGTGAATAACCTGGACAAAGATGATCTATGGGTTCCGAACCTTGGCAAAGAATCAAAAGTCCCTCAGGTTAACACGGCTGAATAAAGTTCAATCGAAAAAAACCAAAAAGCGCAATTCAGTTCTTCAGAATTGCGCTTTTTTTTATTAACTTCGTAGTGTTCTTTCTATCGATCCAAATTAAATATTAAACATGGTGAAAACGCTCTCCTTTTTCCTTATCGCATCACTTTTCAGCACTTTCGTTCTCGCACAACAGGTTGCAGACCAGGAAGTTGTTGGAATGGAAACGGTTGCATTGATTTCCCCGGCGGAAACCATGGAATCTCTGGGTACAAAATCACTTGACTCTATTCCTCCGGGAGGGTTGATCCTGATCCCCGAGAGTACCAATAAACGGGTAATGGCTTTTGATCCGCTGACAGGAAATCTCCTGGATGCCAATTTCATACAAGCGGACCCTGTGAATCTATCCACACCAATTCAGGTGATCCTCAGTAAGGACGGTAATCATTTTCTTGTTTCTGACCAGGTCAAAGATGTAGTTGTCCAGTATGACCTGAACGGTGCTTTCGTGAAAATATTCGCCCCTGCCGGAGGTGTGAACAATGCAATCCTCGACAATGTCAGAGGCATTGAGTACCATCCGAACGGAAAATTATTGGTCTCCAATTCGGGAGGCGGAAACCCGAATGCAGTAGCATCCTTTGATGATGCCGGTAATTTTACAGGCAACTTCATTGCCAGCGGTACCATTGACCCCTTTGATGTATTTTACTGGCAGACAACGAATACATTTCTTGTTGCTGACCTTACAGGGAGTGATGCAATTCAGCAATACGATACTTCCGGGGTTTTTATGCAAACATTCAATTCGGCCATTACCTTTCCCGAGCAAATAGCCCTTGCAGCCAACGGCAACATCCTTGCAGCAGGCTTCAGTCCACCATCTGGCGTATATGAGTATTCACCCACTGGAGTCCAGGTGGGATTTTATAACCCGGTTACAGGAAACAGGGGAGTTTACGGGCTTCCAAACGGCAACATACTGACGACTAACGGATCAGGCGTGCATGAAATTGGAACGGACAATACACTCATTGACACCAAAATTTCAGGGGTAAGTGGACGGTTCATCACTTTTGTTCCCGGTATAACCAGTGTGGATATAACTTTCCGGGTGGATATGAGCAACCAGACTGTTTCACCGGATGGCGTTCATATTACAGGTGACTTCCAGGGCTGGATTCCAGGATCAACACCCATGATACCTGAAGGAAACAATATTTACACCTATACCCATACTTTCGATTCAGGAGAGTCGATCGAGTATAAGTTTATCAATGGGAACGACTGGCCGGGTGCTGAGCAGATACCTCCCCCCTGCCAGCAAAACGGCAACAGGTTTCTTACCATTCCGAATCAGAATACAGTGCTGCCTGCTGTCTGCTTTGGCAGTTGTAACCCTTGCGGCGATCCCGTCCAGGTTACATTCCTTGTGGATATGTCAGAAGAAACCGTTTCACCCAACGGGGTTCACGTCGCTGGAAGTTTCCAGGGCTGGAATCCATCCGCGACGCCAATGGCCAATATAGGGGACATGATCTATTCGGTGACAGTTACCCTGAATGAGGGTGATTACCACGAATACAAATTCATCAACGGCAACGACTGGCCGGGAGAGGAGCAGGTGCCAGCCGATTGTGGGATTTCAAACGGCCTTGGTGGTTATAACCGCTTCTTGACAATTCCCACCGGCGGAGGAACCCTCAGCGAAGTCTGTTTTGGCAGTTGTTATCCATGTGGTTTTATCCCAACCGAAGTTCAGGTTACCTTCAGGGTGGATATGTCCCTGGAATCTGTGTCTCCCAATGGAGTCCACCTTGCATCAGCATTCCAGGGATGGGATCCGGGAGCATCTGCAATGACCCATCTTGGCGGCAACATCTATGCAGCAACATTCACCCTCTGGAATGGCAACCATTATCAATATAAATTCATCAATGGCAATACATGGGATGACGAAGAAAACGTACCGGCAGAATGCGGTGAAGACAACGGTATGGGTGGTTATAACCGCTTTATCACGGTGCCGGATACAGACACCATTCTTTCTCTCGTCTGCTTTAGCAGTTGTGATACCTGTGTGATCCTCCCCAATGAAGTTGATATTACATTCAGGGTAGATTTGGCAGAGCAAACGGTTTCACCAAATGGCGTCCATCTTGCCGGAAGTTTCCAGGGTTGGAATCCCGGAAGCACACCCATGATACTTGTATCCGATGCACTCTATGAGGCGACCCTTACACTCACCGAAGGTGATCACCACCAATACAAGTTTATCAACGGTAATGGTTGGGATGGCGCTGAGATTGTGCCACAGGAATGCGGTGAAGATGACGGAACGGGCGTGTTTAACCGCTACCTGGATGTCCCGGCCACAAACCTTGTCCTGACCGATGTCTGTTTCAGTAGTTGCTCTCCCTGTGGGGTGACCCCCAATGAGGCTCCGGTTACCTTTGTGGTAGATATGTCTAAAGAAAGTGTTTCTCCTCAGGGAGTTTATCTGGCAGGCAGTTTCCAGGGGTGGAATCCTTCAACAACACCCATGAGCCCTGTTGGCAACAATATTTTCCAACGTACACTCAATTTATATGAGGGTTATAACTACCAGTACAAATTCATCAACGGCAACACCTGGGCAGGCGAAGAAATTGTTCCTGAGGAATGTGGTATAGACAATGGCGTAGGTGGATTTAACCGGTTTTTTACCGTTCCGGTGGGTGGCCTGATGCTTTCTGAGGTCTGTTTCGGCAGTTGTGACCCTTGTCCCCCTTCAGGCATTGAATCAAATCCATTTCTGAATCGTCTGGTTCTTTCGCCAAATCCAATGAGTGAACAACTCATCATTCATTTCAATTCCATCAGAGAAGGACTGATATCTTTGAAAATGCTTAATATTTTTGGACAAGAATTGCTGAATATCACAGATGTGGAAGTTCAGCAGGGTCTATTCACCAGATCTCTGGATGTCATACACCTGCCTTCTGGTATTTACTTTGTCCGGATTGAGCTGACGAGCAACAATGGCTCAGAAATATTAACCCAAAAAGTGATGAAGCGTTAATTGATTTCATAATGCTCATATTCCCCGCCATTTCAAAAAATATGGCGGGGAATTTTGTTCCTGAACTATAAGTTATCATTCCAAATCATGTAAGTTGATGACAACAGTTATAAATCAATTTGAATTACCCCATTTCTCTGACATCATCAAGGCTCAGGCTGCCATTAAACATGTGGTAAAAAAAACGCCCCTGGAACCGACAAAATCCTTCTCTGCCATTTCGGGTGCCAAAGTCTGTATGAAACTTGAGAACCTGCAATCAACCGGATCATTCAAGGTGAGAGGTGCTTATTATAAGATCAGCAATCTGCAACCCGGGGAGCTGAAAAACGGCGTGGTTTGCGCCTCTGCCGGCAATCATGCGCAGGGAGTAGCCTATGCATCTTCAAAACTAAAAGTAAAAAGCAAGGTTTTTATGCCTGTTTTCACACCGCCTCTCAAAGTGATCGCCACCAAGGCTTATGGTGCAGATGTAATGCTGATTGGTGACACGTTTGACGATGCCTTTGCTGCTGCCGCTGCATACGCAAAAGAATCGGGTGCGTATTTTATTCATCCTTTCGATGATCCTTACATCATTGCAGGCCAGGGAACCATTGGTCTGGAGTTATTTGAACAGATGGAGTCCATACAGGATGTTTTTGTCCCGGTTGGCGGCGGGGGATTGATAGCCGGTATCGCCATTGCTTTAAAACACATCAATCCTGATATCCGCATCATTGGCGTGGAGGCAGAAGGCTCACAATCCATGAAGGTCTCTCTTGAGAATGACAGGATCACTTCACTTCATTCACTGGATACCATTGCGGATGGCATTGCCGTTAAAACGCCGGGAAAGCTGAATTTCCTTGCGGTCAAATCACTGGTAGACGAAATTGTGATTGTCAATGATGCGGAGATTGCCCGGACTGCTTACCTCCTGCTTCAACGGGCCAAGATACTGGCAGAACCTGCCGGTGTTGCTTCCATGGCAGCAGTACTCTACAAAAAAACAAACATCGAAAAGCGTGTGGTGGTTCCGGTGATCAGTGGCGGGAATATCAACATGGGCCTGTTACAACAGGTTCTTGAAAAAGGAATGATGGATGAAGGGTTGCGCGTCAGAATTCAGGTCCTGATCCCCGACCAGGCAGGGGAGTTAAAGGCCATTGTGACCATTCTTGAAAGATTGAGGGCAAACATTTTTGATATCTCGCATGAGCGTTCCATCACATCAGTGCCGGTTGGTTTTGTAAGGGTAACCGTTACTTTTAACCTGCAGGATACCAAACAGTTGGATACCATCAAGGGAGAACTTGAAAACCGGCAAATGAAATATAAAATCCTTAAGTAGTTGCTTGCGAAATATTTGAAGGATGACATGGTTCAGTTGATATGAGGCAACTGGTCAAACCAATTCAGCAGCAAGTGTTCCCGGCGCCTCTCTGCTCAACGCGCCTGGCTCTGTGCTCTCCGCTCATCGCAACGGGCAACCAGTCGGCCCTTGCTGGCCGACCAATCCAAAAGCAACGAGCAACCAGAATACTTAGTTTTTTAAATGCAGTTCTCAGAGTCCCCCTGTGCTCAGTTTTCATCCCTCCAGGGCTCTGATCTGCTCTTCAATCACCCTGATGCGTGATTCGGCGTCTGCTTGTTTTTGTTTCTCTTTTTCGACAACAGCTGGTGGTGCGCCGCTGACAAACCGATCATTGCTGAGTTTTTTTTGCACCGATTCAAGAAAACCACGGGTATAATCAAGTTCTTCCTTCAACTTACTGATCTCATCTGAAACGTCAACAGCGAAGCCCAGCGGGACAAAGAATTCAGTGGAACCAACGATAAAAGTGGCCGCTCCTTTGACCTTTTCATCAACATAAGTGATCTCGCAAATATTCGCCAGTTTCATCACAACGCTGTCGAAGGTGTGATCGGGCTTTTCTTTGTTATTCTTTCGGATAAAAAGGTCAATGGACTGTTTGTTAGGAATGTTCCTTTCCGCACGCAATTTGCGGATGGCAATGATCACCTCTCCCTCCACTGCAAAACGACTCAGCAAATTTTTGTCGAATGACCTGCTCTGCGGCAGTTGCTCATTCATGACGGTTTCATGCGCTCCGCGTTCCGACAACCTGTGCCATATCTCTTCAGTGATGAAAGGCATGAAGGGATGCAGTATCTTCATCAGCTTGTCAAAAAAGCCGGTGGTTGACCGAAGTGTTTCCTGATCCACAGGTTTTTGGTAGGCCGGTTTGATCATCTCCAGGTACCATGAACAGAAATCATCCCATACAAGTTTGTAGACAGCCATCAGTGCATTCGAGATCCGGTATTTTGCAAAGTGATCATCAATTTCTTCCATGGCTTCATTTAGCCTGGCTTCGAACCATTTTACTGAAACAGCAGCATAGTCAGGCTGTGGAATAGCATCATCCACCTCCCAACCTGTGACCAGCCTCAGAGCATTCCATACCTTGTTGCAGAAATTTCTTCCCTGTTCGCAAAGTGATTCATCGAACGGAAGGTCATTTCCTGCCGGTGAAGTAAGAAGCATGCCTGTCCTGACACCATCAGCGCCATACCTGCTGATCAACTCCAGCGGATCAGGCGAATTACCCAATGATTTCGACATTTTCCTGCCCAATTTATCGCGAACGATCCCGGTAAGGTAAACATTCCGGAAGGGTACCTCCCCGCGGTATTCAAGTCCTGCCATGATCATACGCGCCACCCAGAAAAAAAGAATTTCCGGGGCTGTCACCAGGTCATTTGTCGGGTAATAATATTTAATATCCTCATTATCAGGATCCCTGATGCCATCAAACACTGAGATGGGCCAAAGCCATGAAGAAAACCAGGTATCCAGCACATCTTCATCCTGTTGGATATCATCGGGAGAAAGGTCTGGAAGGTCAAATCTCTCAACAGCCAGTTTGAAGGCTTCATCTCTGGTTTTGGCTACTACAAATTCCCTGTTGGGCAGGTACCATGCCGGAATGCGCTGTCCCCACCACAATTGCCGGGAAATACACCAATCCCTGACATTCTCCATCCAGTGCCGGTAGGTGTTCTTAAATTTTGGGGGATAGAATTTCACTGTATCATTCATCACCGCATCCAGTGCTGGGTTGACCATCTGATCCATTTTCAGGAACCATTGCAGCGAAAGTTTCGGTTCAATCACCGCATCGGTCCGCTCTGAATACCCCACCTTGTTCACATAATCTTCCGTTTTAACAAGATTACCGGCGTTTTCAAGGTCAGCTAGAATTTTTTCCCTTACTGCAAAACGGTCCTCTCCCACATACAAAATGGCTTCATGGCTGAGGGTTCCGTTGTCGTTGAAAACATCAATGACATCGAGTTTATGCCGTATTCCTATTTCATAGTCGTTGATGTCGTGTGCAGGTGTAATCTTCAGGCAACCTGTTCCGAACTCCATGTCTACGTAATCATCCTGGATAACAGGTATTGACCTGTTGATCAAAGGCACAAAAACCCTTTTACCAACAAGATGACTAAAGCGCCGGTCGTTTGGATTTACACAAACGGCAGTATCGCCCAGGATGGTTTCAGGTCTGGTGGTTGCAATGGTCACCCAACCATCTTCGCCATCCACCTTATAGCGGATGTAGTAAAGCTTAGAGTGAACCTCCTTATAGATCACCTCTTCATCCGAGAGGGCTGTGAGGGCTTTGGGATCCCAGTTTACCATCCGGACTCCGCGGTATATAAGGCCTTTGTTGTAAAGGTCAATAAAAACGTCGATGACTGAATCATAGAGGGCTTCATCCATGGTGAACCTGGTTCGCTCCCAGTCGCAGGAGGCTCCCAGTTTTTTTAACTGTCCAAGGATGATCCCGCCATGCTTTTCCTTCCATTCCCAGGCATGTTCAAGGAATTGTTCCCTTGAAAGGTCCGATTTGTTGATCCCCTTTTCTTTCAGCATCGCCACAACCTTGGCTTCGGTGGCAATAGAGGCATGGTCGGTGCCGGGAACCCAGAGTGTATTTTTTCCCAGCATACGTGCCCGGCGAACCAGCACATCCTGGATTGTATTATTCAGCATGTGTCCCATGTGCAGCACTCCCGTTACATTTGGAGGCGGGATCACAATGCAGTAAGGTTCCCTGTCATCGGGTATGCTTCTGAAAAAACCCTGCTCCATCCAATACCGGTACCACCGCTCTTCAGTCTGACCGGGGTTATATTTGCTCGGAATATCCATAAATCAACAAAAAAATTTATTTGAGGCGCAAAAGTAGGAAAAATGTTGAACGGGTTGTGGAAACCGGTACATGGAACCTCCAAAAATCATTGGTACAGAAAGCTGCCACCCCTTTATTGTTATAAAAGAGCATAAAAAAACAGCATAGAAATCAAAGGCATGGAATAAAAAATCAACAAAACTTCATCCATCTGTTAATGCGTCGGAACCAGATCTATAGTAATCCGGCAGACATGATTTTCGCTGATCTTTAATAATTGGGAGTAAGGAAGTAAAACATGGCCTTTCACCTGATCTGTCAGTTCCGGGTGTTGATTGTTTATAGTAACGCATCCTATGGAATATTCTCCACATGAAAGGCGGTGTTGGTTGGTATAAATCACCTCCAGCGTAAGTTCTCTGAATCTGCATTGGATGGAGGCTCTATGGGATGGATCAAAAAACGATGGGTCTAACTTTGGGTGCAGCAACAGGTCACCAAAATAACCATCCACTCCAAATACCTGCGTAGTAAGCGTCAGAAGCAGCCAGGCAGACGAACCGGTCAGGTAAGCATATGCACCCCTGTCGCCCGGTTCAAAATAAGATGGAATCCCAGGAAATATCAATGCTTTACCAGAATCGGTGCTCAGATTAAAAATTTCATTAAAAACCTCATAACCCTCCTTCACGAACCCACGCTTGTACAAACCATACGTGAACATGATGTTTTGCTGGCTCCATTTACTTCCGTGCTCCTTGTAGCCATAAGTAAATCCGGTAATCCTCCCGATATTCAGGTTCAGCCTCTTGAAATCAGTGCAAAGGCGCAAACCGGATGAATCGGAGTCCTTCAAATATCTTTTTGCTGACCGGTAAATTCCGGCAACCTGGTTTTCATCAGCGATCTCACACATCACCGGCAGGACCTGTGAAGTAAGATCCATAAGCACTCCCTCCTCTGAATCGCCATGAATAGCAATTCCATTATTGTCGTAATGCCCGTTAAAAAAGCCGTACCCTTCAGTTGTTTCAATCCACTCATTTTTTCTTATATGCTCCATGATATGAGCAGATTTATCACGCAGGTCTCTGACCAGGTCACTGATTTTTACCTGTGCTTTATTCCCTGAAACTGTATGTTTTACCTCCTGAAAGTATCCTGAAAGTCTTTCCTGCTTTGATTCTGGTGAGTCATAGTTTACAGGCCGCTTGTTTGGCAACCTGTCCAGCAACATGAGTATCTCCTGTAAGAGGTACACATCTTCATATCCTTTGTGACCCAGCCGCTCTAAAATACCCGCTATTACAGCCAGGTTATATCCATAGAAACTATGAAAACAAACCGATTCACCTTTTTCACGTCCCATATCGAGGGTATCATTCCAGTCTCCTCCTTCCAGTAATAGATTGTTATGATGCCCTACATTGAAAAAGGCGGTTAATTGCTGAAGAAGAACATGTTCAAGCATTGTCCCTTTGTAGATTCCACCCTGTTCAGTCAATTGCAGATGTCCCTGCGAAGCATCCCATAAAGGATCTTTATCCTTGCTGCGGTGCGTAAAGACATCTTTCCAATAAGGGATTTCATTCCATAAAATCTCATCATCACCTGTCTGGTGTATGTAGAATTGAAGGACAAATACAGGCCATGCTCCGTGGTCACACCATGTCCGTGGCAGGTTATTCCTGTCAGCGATGAATTCTCCCGGTTTTGTTCCAATAATGGTCGCGTTTGAACCGTCCACGCGGATACCCATAAAATTGTTGAGCATCTCCTCCCTCGCTCCAGTCGGGTCCACCAGAAAAATCGACAGTAAGTCCTGCCACAGGTCACGCCAACCCCTTCCACCACGACCATATCCGAAATCCGGGAGATAAGAATTCCCGAATACCTGCCGGCATTTTAACTGAAATGCAATCCATTTGGTCCAATTGTCAAAACTGCTGTTTGCTGTATGAAAAGAGACAGCGTTTGAAATATTCTGCCAGTATTTCAAAGTTTTTTCGAGCTGTTGGTCAAATTTACCGGTTGAACCAAATTTCTTCTTCCACGCGAAAAGGTCGTCCTTGTTTACAGTAATTCCATGCAGAATAATATAGACAGCAGTTTCACCGGGAGCAAGGGTTTTTGCGCTAAACCGCATTGCACCTAAGGCTTCCCGTCCATCTGCATCACCGGATTTATAAACAGGAGCGGGCAGGTTTTTAAAGACAGCCTCCGGGTTATCCAGACTTCCGCCTTCACCAATAAAGGATGACATCACAGGCCAGATTTCGACAGGTTTCGAACCGTCGGCTTCAAACCCCAGCATTGCATATTGAACATGATTAACCGAATGACCGCGCTCATCATGCATTATGGTGGGTTTTACGCGCACACCATGCTCCTCCACAAAAACTTTCTGAAACATGGTGGTGACCTGGCGATGATCCCTGAAGTGGTCGGCATGACGGCCAAAAATCGCGGTGGCTGAAGTCGGTGTAAAAGTAACCGGGTGATCGGAAATATTTTTTACGGAGACCTTCATCAGTTCCACAAAATCGTCAGTGTCGGGCACAAAAACAGTTACCTCGCTTTCAAGACCGAGTGATTTGCTTCTCCTCCGTAAAATAAACGCTCCAATATGTCCTTCGACTTCTGATTCATCACGTTTCTCCGTCCATTTATCTGCTTTCTGAAAAGCGCTGTTTCCGGCTACCGACCATGGATACTGACCAGAAATATGCACCCAGAAATTTCTCCCGGAAACATTTCTGTGCAATTCTTCAGTAACTGTTGCCGGAGTAAGAAAATGCTGAAATGAGGAAGCCATGTCACCCTTGAGTTCGGGTGTGATCGAACATTTCATTCCATGCCGGTTCATCAAAGGAAAATAAAGCCGGGAAATAAGTTCAGCATCGGGTGCAATGAATGCACCCTTGTTTTCAGGCAAAAAATACCACAATGGCCCTGCCTTTTCCCTGGCAACAACTCCGCCAGCCTCCGGCATTTTTTCTTTGCTGCGATTCATCATGTTTAATGATTCAGGATGTTCTATAACCGGTCATTTACATAAAATGGAATGTTAGCTGTAGCCGCATTGTTATGCCCGTCAAAAACATAAATAAACAGCCGGTAATCACCTTTTTGTAACGGAGCAGAAATGGTAATGGCATTTTCATCTGAATCCATGGTGAAAACAGTGGCTGGTCTCGGCTCAAAATCACCACCATCACTTTGCTGGTGCTCAGGCACCTCAGGAATAATTTCCCAGTGATAGGTTAACGGGTCGTTGTCGGGATCAGAGGCAAGAACCTCTGCATGGAAATTCTCCCCTGCGGTCATGTATATATGATCATGAGCTGTCCTGCCATCCATCGTAATACTGTGCAATTGAGGTGAACGGTTTTCGGGCCATGAACCTGTCCATAAATATTGCATCACATCCACTGATTCCGTATTATCACCACTCTCCAGAAACATGCCATACCAGGTGGGTGTCCGTTCCTGCTTCTGGCCCCATAAAAACACAAATGATCCGAGACAATGATAAGTATCAGCTGCTATTACTTTTTCATACCGTTCCTTATATGCCATGGCTTTTTCATGGCTATTCTGCTCAATGGGCCTGCCCCACTCAGTTAAAGGTGATTCCCAATGACCGGTGGCGCCCCATTCTGAAACTACATAAGCACCGGCATATCCACTTTCAGCGATGTACTGAGGAAGGTTCACAATATTACCATAAAGCTGGAAACTAAGAAAATCCAATGAAGGACATTGTTCAATCACTGCAAGAACATCCTCTTTGCCAGCACCGGCAAGCATGGTCGTTGTCAGGTGATTAGGATCCAATGATTTGATCATTAAGGAGATATCATTCACCGCATCCCACACTTTTTTGTTTGAATAATGCAGGTTGAGTTCGTTTCCTATGCCCCATGCAAGCAGGGCCGGATGATCTTTATATTTTAGAACCTCTTTTTTGGCATCTTCAAATTGTTGCTGCACAGCATCCGGGTCATCATAATCGAATCCATGCCTCTCTCTGGCTATCTCGATACCCATGCAAACCATCAAACCATTCTGGTAGGCCTCATCCAGAATCTGTTGCCCGCCAATATGCTCATCACCGGTACGCCATGTCCTGATTGCATTTCCCCCATGCGCTGCGACAGAAGAGGGATCAGGGCCTTCAAATCCGGCTCCCCTGATATAAAAGGGGTCACCTTCAACAAAAAGCTGATAACCATTTGCTTCTTTTTTCAGCTCAACCTTAACCGGACCTTCCAGTTTTTCATTGATTGCAGTGTTATTGCAGCCCAATACGGCAAAAACAGTTAAAGCCATGAATATTCCAACGCTTCGGGATAATAAACCCGTTTTTTTATTCTTACAGTTTTGTGTTTGTTTTGCTGCCAACTGTCTGGTATCCTTTTCCGGTTTTGAGGCTTCCCAATATCGACGAATCATTATTTTCATTTGATTTAAATGGCTTTTCATCTCAATAGTTTTTTATTGTTGTTTAACTTTGATCAAAATGTTTTCCAATTCTTCAAGAGACTTATTCTTTGTTTCGGGCAGGATGAGGGCTATAATCACCAAACCGACTGTTGCAAGCATCCCGTAAATCAAAAATGTGACCGAGCTCCCAAAAGTTGCCAATTCCCATGGAAATAGCAGTTGCACACAGAAACTCACACCGGAGTTGATGAATCCGACAAAGGAAATTGCTAACCCCCTGATGTAGTTTGGGAATATTTCGGAAAAAAGCACCCACATGACGGGACCTAAGGAAACGGCAAAAGATGCGACAAATACAACGATTCCAAGCAATACAAGCAAGGCGTTCATTTTTGTGGCGGCCGCCATCAGGTCAGCCTCCACCTTCTTTGCATCCTCTGAGCCAAACACCTGCTCAATTTCTTGTTTAAAAGCCACATCGCTGTCAAATGTTCTTCCTGAAAAAGAAACCATCTTTGCTTTTTCAATGTGTCCGGGTAAATTTTCGATTGATTCTTCTGTCAGACTATATGTGGCATGATGAAATCCCCATGCCAGAACAAACATGCTGATGGCAATGCCGGTCAATCCAAAAAGCAATAGAATTCTACGACCAAATCTGTCAATGAACATAATGGCCAGAATGGTGAAAACAAGATTGGTGAGACCAACCAAAATGGCTTGAGAGAAAGATGCATCCGCACCGATACCCGATTGTTCAAAAATCAAAGGGGCATAGAAAAATACGGAGTTGATGCCTGTTATTTGTTGCAATACTGCTACAACAATGCCTATAAACAATACGATGCGGAGGGCAGGTTTAAAAAGTTCTGATATGGAAACTTTTCGTTTGGGTGCTGATGTTAAAAAACTCGCTTTGACTGCCTCAATGTCTTTTGTAGCCTGCACCTTGCCTGCAACTTTTTCAAGAATAGTAAGCGCCTCGTTATCAAAGCCCTTCATAAGTAACCAGCGCGGACTCCGGGGAACAAAAAATAAAAAAGCAAAGTATAATAATGCCGGAATGGTTTCAAGTCCTAACATCCACCGCCATTGGTAAATGTCAATACCTAAAGTCTGTGTCCAGGCCAGACCGGATTGACTCATTTTCAGGATCAGGTAATTTGTAAAAAAGGCAACAGAAATGCCAAGCACAATATTGAGCTGATTAAATGAAACAAGCCTTCCCCGCAGTTTTGGTGGTGCAATTTCAGCAATGTACATAGGCGCAAGTATCAGTGATGCACCAACACCTAATCCTCCGACCATTCTCGCGATAACCAGTGTGATAAAATTGGGCGACAATGCCGAGGCTATAGCTGAAACTGCATAAAACACTGCGGCCCATCTCAATACGTACCTGCGCCCGAATGAATTACTCAGGGGTCCGGAAACCATCATTCCCAGGGTTGCAGTAAGTGTGAGTGAACTTACAGCCCAACCCAGCTCCAGCTTGCTCAGGTTGAACTCCGGTTCAATAAACCTGACCACACCTGAAATAACAGAAGCATCAAATCCCATCAAAAACCCACCAAGGGCAACTATGAGACTGGTTTTAACGGTATATACCTGCTCTTTTGTCATGCTTTCAACGTTATAGGTTAAGTGTAAAGAATGAGTGAAGTGTTGCCTCTGAACTGCCGCCTATCCATAATTGAAAATCACCGGGCTCAATGAGAAAATTACCATTGTGATCATAAAAGCCTAACTGTTGCGATTGCAATATAAAAACTATCCTTTTGCTTTCACCGGGCATAAGCCGGGTACGGGTAAAGCCCTTCAGCTCTTTAACCGGGCGTGTAATTGAAGCAACCAGGTCACGTACGTATAGCTGCGTCACCTCTTCAGCCTCAAATGCACCTATGTTGGTCAGTGTTACTGAAATCGCCAAAGTATCCTCCGTTCCTATATGCTCAGCAGAGAGGTTCAGACCATCGTATTCAAATGTTGTGTAGGACAAACCAAAACCAAAGGGAAAGAGCGGTTTGAAACCGATATCCAGATAGTGGCTGGTATTGCCAAGCGATGTCTGAAAACTTCTGACAGGAATATCTTCCATGGCTATGATATTGTCCGGATTAGCCGGTCTTCCGGTATTTTTATGTGCATAATAAATAGGGATCTGGCCTGCTGCTTTCGGAAAAGTTACCGGTAATTTTCCCGAGGGGGATTCGATTCCGAAGATAACATCTGCCAAAGCAGGACCGGCCATTGTTCCGGGATGCCATGCATACAAAACCGCATCTACATAGGCTGAAATTTCACCGATTGTCAGCGGACGAGGGGTCATCACAATCAGAACAACCGGTTTTCCGGTTTTTGAAACTTCTTTGATCAATTCATTCTGAGCTCCGGGGAGGTCAAGGTGAGCGCGGCTGTGAGCTTCACCCGTGAGAATGGACTCTTCGCCTGCAAATATCAAAGCAACATCAGCCTGCTTTGCTGTTTCAACAGCTTTGGCGATGCCCTCCTTTCCCAGAGACCTTGTGGTCTGTACACCTCTTGCAAATAACACCCTTTCCATTCCAAGCAGATCATAAAAGGCCCTGAGCGGGGTTATGCTGAGGTTTGTGTCACCATCAAATATCCATGTTCCCAGTTGCTCGTAACGGTCATCAGCCATAGGACCAATGACAGCTACTTTAGCAATATCTTCGTCTAAAGGCAGCACATTGTTTGGATTCTTCAGCAAGACAAAACTTTGAACTGCTGCTTTCTTCGCAGCTTCAAGGTGGTGTTCAGGCGGTGATTCGATGACCTGATTCAGGTCAGCATATGGACTGTCAAATAATCCCAAATCAAGTTTCACTTTCAATATTCTCCTCACAGCATCATCCAGCAGCTTCTCCCGGACTAATCCCGCTTCAATGAGTCCGCTCAGATGATCATGATAAGCCCGGGAGGCCATTTCCATATCCACACCTGCCAGCATGGCTTTCAGTGCAGCCTCCTGATCATCGGCAGCAAATCCGTGTGCCTTCATTTCAACTATAGAAGCCCAATCGGATACAACGAAACCTTCATACTTCCAGCGCTCTTTTAAAATATCTCTGAAAAGAAAAATATTACCGGTGGATGGAATCCCGTTCAAATCATTGAACCCTGTCATAAAAGTTGCTATTCCTGCATCTGCCAGTACTTTAAATGGTATGAAATGGGTATTCCAGAGCTCCACATCAGCTATATTCGTTGTATTGTAATCCCTTCCCCCCTCGGAAGCGCCATAACCGGCAAAATGCTTGGCACAGGCAGCCATGGTATGCGAGAATCTTAAATTTTCACCCTGAAAACCCTGCATCATAGCAAGTCCCATTTTTGAGACCAGAAAAGGATCTTCACCGAAACTTTCTGCCATGCGTCCCCAGCGTGGATCACGTGAGATATCGACCATGGGGGCAAAATTCCAGTTGAGCCCTGTACTTGTGGCTTCACTGGCGGCGACTTCAGCAGTGTACTGAGCAAGTCCCGGATTAAAGGTAGCTGCAAGCCCAATATTGATGGGGAAAATGGTCTTAAACCCATGAATAATATCCCGCCCAAACAACAAAGGAATTCCAAGACGACTTTCCTCCACTGCAACACGCTGCATTTCCCTGATCACTTCAGGCCTGGTTTCATTCAATACTGAACCGGTATTTCCATTGGCAATGCCTGCAAAAAAATCTGCCGGGATATCCCCACCGGGACTTTGCATCAGGCTCATCTGTCCAACCTTTTCTGCCAGCGTCATTTGGGCCAGTAGGTCGTCTATTTTCCCTGATGTGATATCCTCCTTTTTATGATCTGCACAGGCAGATAACACAAGGATAAAACCGGTCAAAACCAAGACCTGTATGATTTTCACTAAATGCATCAATTATTGGTTATAAGCCTGGTATCATCATCTTCAAAAAAATGTTGCGTAAATAGAGCCGGCCAATAAATTTCCGGAAATACACAAACGAAAATTCAACCTTAGTAACCGATATTTTGATTGAATAAACCACCCGACAGATCCATTTCATTCTGAGGAATGGGCAAAAAACCTTTGGTTGCTGTGTTGAAATTAACGTCAAATATTTGCTGATCACCTTCATATTTAGGTCCGCGTAATCCTATGACCGTAAACTCCTGGCTTGCATAAGCCATCCCTTTTCTGATGACATCGAAATATCTGATCCCCTCCAGTGAGAGCTCCAGACGCCGCTCCTTGTAAATATTTTCCTGAGTTGCAGGAATGCTTGGCAAACCAACCCGCTCTCTCACGCGATCGAGGTATTGCTGGGCATTTGGGCTTCCCAATTCGGCCGCCATGAGGAGAACATCTGAAAACCTGATCACACGGAAGTTACATGTCCGGTTAAGTTCAAACTGCCCGCCGGCACCCCAGTGTTCGGCGTCTGAACTGTACTTTTTCGAATAGTAGCCGGTATGCTGATAGCCTTTAACAAGGTTCCCATCCAGTTCCTCCTCAAAGAGAACGGTATATTCCAGACGCGGATCATCCTGCAGATCATTCACTAGTTTCTGGTTGACCGTGCCAAAACTCCAGCCCCTGTTCCAATTTTGTGATCCTGTAACTCTGGGTCCCTGCATCTGGGCAGCAAGGTTGCCTTCACCCCCCCGCACATAAAGCCAATCCCACCATGGCGGAGTATCGCCATGTGAAATTTCAAAAACCGACTCTATCCCAAATTCACCAGCAATCTTGAAATTCAGCGCATAATCATCAAGAAGATCATGCCCGCTGCTCGTGATCAATTCTTCGAGGAAATCGAGTACTGTGATGTTATTCACGATTATTCCTCCAGCATTCAGATCAGCATTGTAAACACCGTTATAAAAAAGATAAACCCTGGCCAGCATGGCTTGTGCAGCCCATTTGCTAACCCGTCCTGCTTCATTGGCTGAAATAAACGGAGGCAATGATTCCATTGCCTGCAAAAGATCCAGGGCAATCTGGTCATACACTTCCTTCGGTGTATTCTGTTCCTGTTTATACTCTGACGGGCCTTTGATGGTCTCTGTCAACAACGGAATATTTTCAAAAAACCTAACCTGTTCAAAATAAAAATAGGCTCTTAAAAATTTACATTCGGCAATGACGCGCTGCTTGAACTCATCCGATGCATCAATCTGGTCAATCTTTTCAAGCAGGAGATTGGCCCTGTAAACCCCAATATAGTTTCTGATCCAGGTGGCGTGCACCAGGCGGTTTGTAGCAGGAATATTGAAGGTATTCAGCTCGTTTTCATCCTGTCCGTCATTGGCATCAGCTCCACCCGCAAAAGCATCATCCGACAAAATATCAGATACCGTTAGAAATGGTGCCCATGATACACCTGGTGCAGACTGGTAGCCTAATACGTCATAAACTGCGATCAGCGCCTGTTTGGCATCCTCCTCGGTCTGATAAAAGTTTGTACTTACTTCCTGATCAAGCGGATAGCGTTCAAGGAAGTCCTTCTGACAAGCAGTAAACAGGAATGAAAGTGTTGTGATGGTTAAAAAACCGTGCATATACTTTTTCATTTGCTTATATTTTACAATGATTAGTTTGTGCTTCTGTGATTACCGGATTAAAATGAAATTGTTGTACCAAGACGATATATCCTGGACTGAGGATAAATTCCCCTGTCAATACCAATATCAAATGAGCTCAGTGCCCCTATTTCAGGATCGGCACCTGTATAACCCGTGATCGTAACAAGGTTCTCTGCTGAAATATAGAACCGCCAGGTGCTGGCCTTAATCCTGTTAAGTATGTTCCCGGGAAGGGTATAACCTATCTGGATGTTCTTTAACCGCATGTAAGATCCATTCTCAATATAAAGATCTGAAACCCGATAGTTGTTGTTGATGTCGAGCCAGGTGTACCGGGGAATATCATCCGATGTCCCTTCACCGGTCCAGCGTTCCAATATGGATTCAGGCCTGTTTGTATAGCGCAGGTCCTGGCGTTGTGCGCCATTGAAAATCTGATGTCCAAAGGCACCTGTGAGCAAAAACGAGAAATCGAAATGTTTATACTCTGCAGAACCACTCATGCCAACTGTCCAGTCGGGTGTAGGATTTCCGATCATGGTCCGGTCATTTTCGTTGATCACGCCATCGCCGTTGACATCAACAAACCTGACATCTCCTGGTTTGGCTTGCGGCTGAAGCATTTGTCCGTTAGCATTGATATGTGCAAATATTTCATTATCATTCTGAAAAATTCCATCTGTCATATATCCCCAGAAATAACCAATGGGTAGACCCTCTTCGGCACGGGTAACCATTCCTGCCACTGCCCAGGTAGCTCCCGGCAAGGCTTTTTCTTCGTTTCCGATTTTGGTCATTTTGTTCCTGTTATAGGCAGCATTGATACCCACTGAATAACGCAGATCCTGAAGATAATGACGCCAGTTAACCGACATTTCAACACCGCGGTTTTGGACACTGCCAACATTTGCAAAGGGAGGATCATTTCCGACATGCGCAGGAATCGGAATGCGCTCTAACAAATCAGAAGTCGTTTTGACATAATAATCAATTGTGGCAGTAAGCCGGTTATTGAATAAACCCATATCAAGGGCTATATCAATTTGCTCCGACTCTTCCCATTTAATCTCCTTATTTTCGATAAATGCAGGAGATGCTCCGATCACTCTCCCGGCACCAAGAATATAGCCCCTGCTTTTATCAATGGGCGAAACAAACTGGTAATCACCAATTTCCTGATTTCCATTGATCCCCCAGGAGGTTCTGAATTTCACGAATGTAACAGGTCCCAGTTCAGGCATAAAAGGTTCTTCTGTGATCAGCCATGAGAATCCCACAGACGGGAAGATGCCGTATCTGTTATTGGGACCAAACTTGGATGAACCATCCCGTCGAACGATACCGGTAAAAGCATACCTGCTCTTATAATCATAGGTCACCCTGCCAAATAGTGAAAACAACGCTGAATGTGAGGCTCCTCCCGTTGATACCCATGCAGTATCAGTTGCCATATTCAAATAAACATGGTTGGGATCATAGGTTGGCACTTTCGCATTGAAACCGGTAAGGTTCTCATAGTTAAACTCATTGGCCGTAGTACCACCCAATATGGAGAACTGATGATCTCTTATTTTTTTGGAGTAGGAAACTGTATTTTCCCATTGCCAGGTAAAGTAACGATCTATACCTTTAAAAACGGATGTCTTTTCAACGTTGTTTTGAGCGCCGTTAAGATAAAAAAGTGGCGTATACGCGTCATAAAGGACATAAGCCAGATCAATGCCGAAACTTGAACGGACTTTCAGTCCTTCGATGATTTCCAGGTCACCAAATACATTCCCAACAATTTTATCGACCCTGGTTTCGCCAGTTTGTATTTCGAGAAGTGCCATTGGATTCACCACTTCTGCACCCACATAGTTGGAGATGCCATAGACCTGGCCGGCAGCATTTGTCACAATCGGTTCGGTTGAATAAGGCGGCTGGGCAAGTATATCCGGATTGGTTTCGTAGAGGGGTGTCAGCGGATCGAGGTTCAACGCGCTGCTATAGGCTCCATTGAAGGATTGGTTGCTGGCAATGCCCCGGGTAATAATATGTGAATAAGAGAGGTTATTCCCAAAGACAAACCGGTTTGTTACCTGATGCCTGGTATTGAGCCTTGCAGTAAGGCGGTCGAACTGTGACTTATCTCCTCCGATAATTCCCTCCTGCTTAAAATAGGACAAGGAAGAAGCATAGGAAGATTTTTCGTTTCCTCCCGTAACAGATAAATCGTGGTTGGACATTGGTGCATTTTTCTGAAAAAGTAAACTTTGCCAGTCTGTGTTATGAGGTGATATTTCGTTCATATCGAAAGGCTCGCTGAGACCGGCATTTCTTGCACCCTCGTTCATCAGCATTTTGTATTGGTCTGCATCAAGCATTTTAATCGTTTTGGCAACGTTCTGAATGCCATAATATCCTGAGTAGGTCACATTCATGCCTGCCACGTCACCCACTTTCCCACTTTTGGTTGTGATCAGGACAACCCCATTGGCTGCCCTGGCACCATATATAGCTGCAGATGCCGCATCCTTGAGGACATCTATCGATTCAATATCATTTGGGTTTAGATAATCAATTCCTCCAACAGCCATTCCATCCACAATATACAATGGATCAGCATTTCCTGTTGTTCCTGCTCCCCTGATCCTTACGGTGGGAGGTTCTCCGGGTTGTCCTGAAAGATTGGTTACCTGAACACCTGCTGTTCGCCCCTGCATGGCTTGTTCTACTCTGAGTACCGGAGTCCGGCCGATTTCATCCTCGCTAACTGAGGCTATCGCTCCGGTCACCACTTTCTTCTTCTGTATACCATAACCAATCACAACAAACTCATCCAGTTCAGTCAGGTCAGGGTTCATGGCAACATGAAGGGTTGACCGCCCCTGAATCTTTTCCTCTATGGTCTGGTAACCAATATAAGAGAAGACAAGCGTAGCCAGACCATCAGAAACTGTGATCTGGTAATGGCCGTCAACATCCGTGATGGTACCATTCAAGGTCCCCTTTTCAAGGACAGTTACACCCGGGATTGGAGATCCATCGGAACCGTCAGAGACTTTTCCTGTAATAACGATTGTCTGAGAAATGACTTGATTGGTAAGACAAGTGAAAAGAATGGCAAGAATTGTCTTATAAAGATGTTTCTTCATCTTAAAAATGTTTAAGTTATTTGTCTGCGATCCTTGATAAACTTTTGATCAGCAATACACCGAGTGCCGTCAAAATAAGAAAACAGTTATTCCTGTTGAAATACGCGGATATAATCCACTTTCATTTGCTGCGGAAATTTGGTTGTATTGTCCGGATTACCCGGCCAGTTTCCGCCCACAGCAATATTAAAAATGAAGAAAAACTCATGATGGAATTCAGTCATGTGAGAGGCAGTAACATTGATCTCATAAAACTGAGATTCATTCACAAACCATTTGATAGAAGTTTCATTCCAGATAATTGAGAAAACATGGTATTCATCAGCGAACGTACCTGACGAAAGAGTATATCCCTGTCCGGTGAAAGTGTGTCCTCCGTTATCCCAATGCAGCGTTCCATGCACTTCGTTCTCTCTCCCGCTTCCTCCGATCATTTCCATGATATCGATTTCACCGCACTGAGGCCATCCCACAGCGCTGATATTGTTCCCAAGCATCCACAGAGCAGGCCATATGCCTTGTCCTTTCGGAAGCAACGCACGGATATCAACCCTGCCGTATTGGAACGATTTTCTGTTTTGGGTTTTCAGCCTTGCAGAGGTATAATTACTGGTTCCGAAATTCTCTTTTCGTGCTTCAATGGTCAGTACATCATCAGCAACCCATGCGTTTTCCTGGCGGTAATATTGAAGTTCATTGTTTCCCCATCCGCAAAGATTTGGACATCCATCACCAATATCATATACCCAGTTTGCAGTGTTTACCGTATTCCCCTCAAATTCATCGGCCCAAACCATATTAAATCCATCATAGGATAATGGGGAGAAGTATCCCTGGTCAAGAGATACTGGGTTGGTTTGGAATTCAATCGTAATCTGCTTGGTGGATTTCAAATACCTGCCCGATATCCCATAGGCTCTCACTTCAATTTGATACTGCCCGTAATCTTCAAAAACATATTCAAAAAGTCCTGTATCATTCTCTTCCTCGGGAATGTCTGAAAAACTGATATAAAACGCATAAAGGATTGCGTTTTGTGCATGGGCCTGAATTATTACTGTGCCGGTTTCCTGATCGATAGAAAGGACGTCTACCATTAAATTGTATGGGTCCTGATCGCTGGCCGGTTCTTCCTTTTCAGAACAACATGTAACGTTCAGTGCAATCAATAAGGTAAGCATTACCACAATATGATTTCTAAGATACTGCATTCCGGGAAAAAATAAGCTATGACCAGCGAAACCTGGTCATAGCTTTGAAATCAATTTATTAATCAAATGAAAAGTTTCGGATGTAGAATGTTCCAGGGGCATTGTGTCCGCCACCACCAATTGTAATGGCAAAGAAATCAAGATCATCACGATCATAAGGTGTATAACTTCCTGCACCACCCGTGGGAGCATCTAACTGGAAAGTCCAGGTCTGCCATTCATCCAACAAAACATCATCAGGATTAACATCATACTGGATGTGACCAGTCCACCACTGTTCTGTCTGACTGGCTTCAGCAATGATTATTGAGATTGCTTTTGTTAAATCACCTGAAAAATCATTTGAACTTGGCACATATACCTCAACAGTCACGGTAGTGAAGTTATTAAACTGGATATCATAATCCATTTGAAACTGGAGTTCCTGGTAGGTGCCAAACCTTTCGTATTTGCCAACCGGGGTTGCTCCACCGTCGGGATCATCAACACCCATTGTAAAGTCCACGCCATTGCCGGCTAAACCTGTTCCCGGGTAAACAGCAGCAGTATCGAGTAAAACAAAATCATCGGGTGCAGCAAAAGTATTCCACATTTCTGTTGGCGTTAAATCTGGCAGATCTTCTCCATAAGGTTGCTGTTCTTCCACAACTTCTGGTTCCAGTGAAGGATCGGAATAGCTTGCATAAACCATTTTCCAGTATCCGGCACCACCAGCATTGCCATCTCCATAATCAAAGACAACCGTCATCAAGTCGTAACCTGTTTCCTCAGTTATTTCAACTTTAAAAGAGACACTTTCAACCGGAACGGTGGTTTCTCCTGTTGTTCCTAATTTGCAAATGCCGATCCAGGCTCCCAGACCATTGATAGTAGCACTACCTACAGTAGGATCATAAGTAAATGCGTGAGTTTCCGACAACCATGCACTGACATCCACTCCGTCTTTATTGATCATGTTTGCAGGAAGGGCTTCAAAACAAATCTCATAATTCCACTGACCATCGAATACACCATACTCTCCCCAGAAAGATCCATTATGATTGAACTCAAAAGTACCATCGAAATGAAAGGTGAACTCCTGATAATAAGAGCAAGGTCTGGCACCATTATTTTCCAATCCTGGCCACCATCCGGCAGGATCATCAGCATTTGGGCCTAATGACTGGGAAACACCTTCTCTGAACAACTTCCAGGTTTTAGAGACATCGCCTGTCAGCAACTTGTAGGCCTCATTGGGATCAGTGATCATTATTGCCTGCTCATAACTGTGACTGGCACCACTGCTATTGCTTGCCGTCAGCTTTACGGTGTAATTGCCGACAGCTGCATAAGTGTGAATGGGATTAGTTTCGGTAGAAGTATTACCGTCGCCAAAATTCCAATTGTAGCTTGTTGCATTCTGTGAGAAATTTGTAAACTGAACTTCTAAAAAGTTTGTTGAACTCACGGCAAACTGAAAACTTGCAATTGGATTTGCAGGTTTAGGATCATCCTCATCCTTTTTGCATGATGACAATGATACCACTGAAATTGCTAACATCAGTAGTAAAGCTTGCGTTAACACATTAAATTTTCTTTTTTCCATTTTTGTAAATATTTTTAATGAATGAATGAATAATACAAAATAAATACAGTTATTTTTCTTATTCACTAACTTTAGATACATCAAAGTTACAATCGCTGCGCACCCGACTACATCATTTATACATCATTTTGTAATCAAATAACTGATAAACAATAATATATAGTAAATATACATCAAATGACACCATGCGCTCATCTCAGCATCCGTTCCGGATCCAAAATTTCTTTTGTCTAAAAATTAATCCTGGATCATTGGAGAGTTTAGATCCCCTGGTGGCTAAATTTAACCAATGCTAACAATACTTCGTTCAGTATGAAATAATAAAGTCCGTAAGATTTATATCATGATCCAGTTTTAATTTTTTTCTTAACCTGTAGCGGCTGATCTCGACACCTCTGACTGAAATATTCATCAGGGTGGCAATTTCCTTGCTCGAAATATTCAACCTCAGGTAGGCGCATAATTTTAATTCGCGTGGCGATAAATCAGGATAATTCTCTTTTAACCGTTTTAAAAACTCCTCATGAACACTCTCAAAGTGCTTTTCAAATACCTCCCATTGCTTCTCCGTATCCATATTCCGGTCAATCTTTCTAATGATGGAGCTGAGCTGATAAACTGCAGGGTGTTTCCCAAGCTCCCTGAACAATTTTCTCAGGTCATGTTTTATCCCGGCCAGAGATTTGCTTTTTTGAATAATCTGCATGGTTGTATTGGCAAGCTCCTTGTCCTTTTGTATTTTTTCAGACCTCAGCTTTTCATTCCTTAATCTGATCAATTCCTGTTCGGCAAGCAGTGATTCTATTTGAAGTTGCCGCTCACGTTCAACGGAAAGATGTAGATGCTTTTCTTCAACCTCTTTCCTGGACAGATCAATGCGATAACGAATATATTTTGATATGAGTACGATGATCAGCATACATACGATCACATAGGCAATAAAAGCATATTGGTTTAAATACCATGGAGGATTGATTTTGAATGCAATAACTGCAGTTTCACTCTCTGCACCATAAATATTGATGGCTTTCACTTTAAAGATATAATCACCATGCCTGAGGTTGGTAAATTGCCGGATTGTACGACTATGCCAGACAACCCATTCCTGGTCAAAGCCCTCCAGCATGGTCAGGTAAAGGATGCGGTCAGGATTTGCAAAGTCATTGGCAGCAAATTCAAATTGCAGGTGATTGAATTTATAGGGAAGTTCTGTGAAGAAATCAGAAGATGAAGGTGAACCATAGTATAATACACTATCAATGCCCGATAGAATTTGCATATTCCTTACAAGTGCTTTGAAAGGCATCTGGTAATCCTTGTTATATACCGGAGTGTAATGCGCAAATCCGGTCTGTGTACCAATAATGACATTGGTTTCATCATAAGGATATACAAACTGGAACCATTTAATAAACTTCCCTTTTAGCTTTCTGAAAGGGATCTGAACTTCAGCATAATTACCATCTTCCTGTAACCTGTAAACACCAGCCTCTTCAGATGTAAAGTACCAAATGTTCCCCTGTTTATCTTCCCTGACAATATTCATATCACTGCGTGATAGCCGATTTAAAACCATTTCATCTGGAATAAAATTATCCGATTCCTGATTGTACCTGTAAACTCCCTTCCCTGTAGTAAATACAATTCTGTTAGAGACTTCAAATACGCTGATATCCTTATCCGATGGAAATCCATGCCCGCTATCGTAGAAAGCAACCCTCACAATACTGTCATAAGTTTGGTTAAAATGCAAGCGGTACACACCTTTGTAGCCATGACTTATCCAGATGCTCTGAGGACCGGCATTGGCCAGATAACGCGAAGATTCTTTGAATCCCTTCACCTGGATACCTTTGGACCATTGTCCCTGAATCCTTTCAAATTTGACAAGGTAAGTATAGGTACCACAAATAACGACATCATTTTGCCCTTCGGGCTGAATGAAAGTCCAACCTCCCTGAACACCTGACATCATCTCTGCCCTTGTACCTTCAATGATAAAAATACCTGAATTATGACCACAAAACAAAGTACCTTCAATGACCTGTAGCGACCATACCTGCCCCTGTGTGCCGGGAATCAGTCTGAACTTCTGTTCATCAGTCTCTTTTGCCAAAGATACCCAGTCATGATAAAAAACACCCTGATTCGTTCCCAGATACAGCAACCCATCGTGAATAACCGCAGCATATCCGGAACTGAGATTGTTATAAGTGGAGAAAAAAGTCAGGGGAGAATTAATTTCAACATAATCAATACCGTTATCAAGCCCCAGCCAAAGGTTAGAACACTGATCCATTTGCAAACTCAGAATTGTATTGTTTTGAAGCCCTTTGTCAATGTTGATGTGCTGGATGATGTTTCCAGCAGTGTCGCAAATGATTAACCCGTCCTGTATCGAGCCAAAAGCATAGGTATTTTCGTTGACGGGCATGGCACAAAAGACCTGGACTTCCTTTAACAGATCGGAAGCCGGATTAACCCAATTCTGCAAAGTGATCCCATCATAACGAAAAATACCATCACCGGCTGTAGCGATGAGAATGTCACCTCCCCGGGGCAACATTCCCCAGATAAGCTTCCCGGCAAGTATCTCTGTCCCTGTCAGTTTCACCAGTGAATCAGCCGAAAGCATATACAAACCATAGGTTTGATCATTTATATACAGTGTATGATCTATCAGAAAGGAAAAGTGAAACATATCCGGAGCAGCGATTACATGGAAGGTTTCGTTATGAAAGATCATAATTTGGGTAAAACTCTGAAAAACAATACCATGTGACATCTCATATATCTTCCAGACCTCACCAAAATCCGAATACTTTTCAGGCAGCAAATCATGCAGGGGATTGAAACAGAGCTGCCCCGACTGATTGGCTTGAAAAAATCCAAACTCATTGTAGCCACCAGCATAGATCCGGCCGTCGTGTGTAGTTTTTACGCTCCTCACCACGGTTTTTCCCGGCAAAGGATAATTGCACCATTTTATGCCGTCAAATTCAAGCACTCCTTCGTTGTTGGCAAAATATGCCAACCCATTAGCTCCCATGTCAATCATCCATGTCTGGGTACCAGCCTGAATCACAGAATTATCATAATTTCTGACACTGGGTGTACCAATGCTTTTGACTTCAGCAAATATTTTTGCGGTCATGAACACCATCAAAAGAAAAAGGACATAAAGTATCTTAAGTTTCAGCGTCATCTCGATTAAACTATATGAAAAAAATTCTGCATAAGACGGGTAAAAATAATAAAAACTATTTTTGGAACGAGAGGTATTGTCGGATTTCCTGTTTATAAAAACATAATGCAATAAATAAACCTATTTTCATGAAAGGTCAATTTGATGGTGATCCGGCCCTTTTGGCCATCCAGGTAATAGCTATTTCATAAAGTATCACGGGATGATAACCAGGTTAACCGGTTCAGGTAGTCTGCCGCATCAGGTCCGAGGTTGAACAACAGATCAATGATGCTCAGGCCGGGAACAAAACCAAACCGCTCATCGAAGACCTGCATATAGGGAGGGAAAGGATAAGTCAACTGTTTCCCGGATGTGAATTGATTTCTCAAATCCAATACATCATCTGCCAGACAAGTCTCATATTGCTCCGTAACCGAAAGCGCAACACTTATCTTCATCATTTTCAGTAAAGCATCTGTAAGCCTTAGATTCAAATCCAACAACTTCTCTTCTTTCGAAAAAAGGATTTTTTCCAGTTCATCCGCATAGAATAGAAAAAAAGGCGAGTTCCTGTATGCTGAAGAAATTGCCCGCCAGTGAATCTGCTGCCATTTCTCCCTGTAAGAGATCAGAATATCTTTGATTTTGGTATGGTTCCCATGAATCTTGATAACAGGAATGGTGAGCGGATAGACTCCATTGGCAGTGAGGATCAAACACCGGTTACGCCAGGTCTGCTTGATATAATGTTCTCCACTTTCAATGAATACTGTCCGGGCCTGCCTGACAAGAGCGAAATAATGAATCGGGCCGATGTATGCAGCCGGCAGTAAAACAGACTGATGGTCATAGATTCTATTCATTAATTTCCTGTCGTGCAACAAATCCGGAAGTCAAAAAAATGAACGGATCAATAGAGCTCAATCCCTGCTTTCACCGCTTCCGAGAGTTTTTCAGCATGTTTATGCCCGGCAAAGGAGCCGGACAACGCATCAATCGGCAACGCATGTGACTGAGCCAGCCAGAAAGCAATTGCGCTCAGGACAGCACTCTTTCTGCCGGCCTTTTCGCGGAAAGATTTCCTGATAAAGTCATTATTTGTCTCCACTTCAATGGATTCGTCAATCACCACCAGGGTATTTGCATTGATCCTTGATTTTACCATATTCCAGCCTTCAACAGATGCTACAATGGCAACGTCCGCACTTTCAATCCCGGTGTAGTTGATCTCTTCTTTCGAAAGGATCACCTCTGCAAGACTGAACCCTGTGCCCACCGTAATAGGATACTCACCTTTCTTGGTGGCATGCAGGCCGCAATGCAAACCTGCTTTTGCCAGGAAATCACCGGCTAGCTGAACCCCTTCTCCGGCGCTGCCTCCGATAAGGATGTGAAGCCTGTCTTTTAAAGCGGAATTCCATTGGGTTACCGGAGATTTTTTATTAACGAGAAGCGATGGTTTTTGAGTAAATCCGGGCTTAAAATAAGCATGTTCCCTGGTCAGCACCCTCTCCTCATAACCCAGATCCACCAGGTCTTTGGTGCTTGGGTAGGCATACACCGGACAAGGTTCAACGATCTCAACCAATGAAAATCCTTTGGTTTGAATTGCAACCGCCAGCTTATCACTAAACTCACCCCGCCCAATAATACGCGAAGCATATACCGCACCAGCATCAAAAGCCATCTGGGATATATCGAAAGGAAGGTAATGCGATTCGTCTTCCATGATCTCTTTTTTGAGCTGTACGTCCGACAACCCGCTCAGTTGTCCCCCGGTCATGCCATATACCATGTTGTTCAGGATCAGAACCGTGAGGTTGACGTTCCGGCGGGCAGACACCAGCAGATGTTGTAATCCGATGGTTGCGCCGCCGTCGCCCTGAACAGCAATCACCTTCTTATCCTCACCCAATCCATACGATATTCCTGTTGCCAGAGCTACAACCCGCCCGTGTAAACCGTGAACGGTGTGTGTAGCCATACTTTCGTCGATGAGGCCTGAGCATCCTATATCGCTTACCACAACCACTTCCATTGGATTGTATCCGGCTTTTTCAAGCGCTTTCGCCAGATTAAGGTTTGACGCATGATGTCCGCATCCCGGGCAAAAAGGTAACTTTTTCTTTGCTAAAAAATCTACTTGCATAACTCAACCTCCTTTACAATTTCAGATGGTGTCACCATTTTTGCAATGGCATTGACTTTCCTTATCCCTTCAGGAACATTGCATCCGTAAAGGAACCTGACCAACAGACCTGTAAGGTTTTCCTCAACCACAACCACATGTTTGTAGCGGTTCATGATCTCTAATATTTCCGGAGGAATGGGTATGAGCGTGTTCAGAATCAGCATGGAGACTTTTTTACCTTTTCTTCTCAGTTGCTGTAACGCATCCCGGCAGGAGTCAGATGAGATCCCATAGCTCACGAGGAGGGTATCAGCATTGTGGTCTTCATCCAATGAGAAAACAGTATACTCAGCCAGGTTTTTTTCCATTTTATCGCGCAATCTTACTGTGTTCCCGATTGCTTCAGGTGTTGCTTTTCTGATCAGTCCCTGCTTGTCGTGCGTTGATGCATTCAGCCTCACCTGGAATTTTTCATTGGCTACGGGTAAGAACGCGGGAACAAGGTTTTCTCCGTATTCATAGGGAAGGTACTTATGATCTCCCCTGTATAAATTTTTAGTGACCGGGTTGATCATTTCAAGCGTACTGAGGTCGAAGCTCCGGGAGGTCATGATCATCTCCTTGGAAGTAAGAACCACCACCGGAGTGCGCAGATTAACAGCTGTCTTCACTGCCAGTGCAGGAATCGTCCAGCAATCCGCGAAACTGGAAATAGCCAGCACAGGAAACTGATAGCCCCCGGAAATTGTGCCGTTCAGCACCATGAGGTCGCCCTCAGCTCCTACTGTTGCACTGCCGGTGCTGGGGCCAAGCCGTTGCACCAGGACAATCACCATCGGCACCTCCATCATAAAGGCAAGGTTGATGCTCTCAATCATAAGTGCATACCCGGGAAAAGATGTTGCAGTAGCAGGTATTTTCCCTGTGGCAGCCAATCCGGCCAGCCACTGAACCGTAGTGATCTCATCAGGAGCAGGCATAAAAAACGGAAACCGCTTTGAAGCGAAGGTATTCAGCCAATTAGCAGGTGTGATGGGATAATTCACATATGCATTAGCCCCTGCCTGAACCAGCGACTCAATGATCAATTCCGAACCATCGGTCATTACCCTCTTGTCTTTGTCTGTTTGTATTGTCATATACTAAAATATTCAAACCCGAAAATAACTTCCGGATAAGTGTCCAAAATTATAAAATTTGAACACCCTGCGAAGAATTTTAATTAGAGATTGTCCATAAACTACTAATTTGAAGACTATTATTGAACATCGAACAAGAATTAACGAATTTTGATTTTAAGATTTATCACAAAATCAAAGAGTTTCACCAAACTTCTCAAATCGTTAATCAGTATTTCGTGCTCTTAAATCAAAAAAAAAAAAAAAAATGACTTTATAGACAGATACGGTTTAGCTTTCATTACATCCTGATTATTCTATGACCTTGAACTCTGTTCGCCGGTTTTTGGCGCGTCCCTCCTCTGATTCATTGCTATCGATGGGGTATGAGGTTCCATAACCTTTGAAGACAAGCCTTTCCTGTTCGATCCCCGCTGAAATGAGGTAATCATGAACAGCCTTTGCGCGATTCCGGGATAGTTGCATGTTGTATTCATCGGTACCCACATTGTCGGTGTGGCCTCCTATTTCCATTCTGATGCCGGAATTGAATTTCATAAAATCAAATAGCTTCTGAAGTTCAACCAGGGATGATTCTTTCAGGTCGTATTTGTCAGTTTCAAAGAAAATGTTCCTTAGCACAACCGTTTCACCAGTCTGGATGGATTTCATGGGAATATCTTTCAGGAAAGGATCGGTTGTGAGATGTACACCCGACAGACTAAAATTCTCAGAGAAAAACAAATACCCGTCCTTTGACACCGTGAGTGCATAATCCCGTTCAGTAGGCAGACTGACGAGAAATTCACCTGACCCGGTATTGGAAAAGGATCGTACCGCCACTTCCCCGCTCAGCAGATCGGTCAATTCAAAACGGGCATGGAGTTTTTCACCGGTTTTCTCATCAAATACAATCCCTTTGAGATAGGTAACAAACCGGGGGCGTACCGCTTCGTAAAGGTCAAATGCATAAAGGTCGAGGCCGCCATAACCCTCCTCACGGTCGGAGGCAAACATGGCGAGCATGCCATCCGCACTTACCAGGATACTGTTTTCATCCCTATGGGTATTGATGGGATAACCCAGATTCACCGGAATTCCCCACTCTCCGGTGCTGTCACGCCTCGACATAAAAATATCAAGCCCTCCCATACCTACATGACCATCAGACGAGAAGTAGAGGGTTTGATTATCGGGATGAATAAACACTGAGCCTTCATATCCATCAGTATTGATGTTGTTGCCAAGCTTTTCCGGTTCAGTCCAGCCCCCCTCCTCATTCATCAGTGTCACATAAATATTATAATATCCATCGCGGTTGCTCACAAAGTAGAGCGACCTCCCGTCGCTTGATATGGAGGGCTGCGACTCCCAGTGCCGGGTATTTACCGGATGTCCCAGATTCAGCGGCGCTGACCAATTGGTGCCGATCCGTTCTGAAATAAAAAGGTCACACCTGCCATACCCCGATCTGCCCGGCCCATAACCATTCACACTTTCACAGGCAGTAAAAATCAATATATTGCCATCGGCTGAAAGGGTCGGCGCCCCTTCATTATTGATTGTGTTGATGGGTGGTCCAATGTTGGTTGCAGGTTGCCAATCATTCTCCCTCCAGGTACTGGTAAAAAAATCTTCCTGCCGGCCTGTATATGATTTCGGATCTTTCACCAGACGTGTAAAGAGCAGGGTTTGATTGTCGGCCGTCAGACAGGGAAAATATTCATTGGCTTCCGTGTTGATGTTGCTGCCCAGATTAACGGGAGCGAATGGAACAGGATTCTTCAGGGCTTCCATCGCAAACCTTGAATTCAAAATATTCTTTTCAGCTATTTTCCGGTTTTTTTCCTGGATTCCCTCATAAGATAAATAAACCTCGTAATGTGCCAGGGCATTTTCATACATGCCATTTGAGAACTCAAGAGATGCCAGGTAAAAGAAGGCAGCAGGGTACTTGTCCGGAGCAATTTCAACTGCTCTCCGGTATGCATCAATGGCACCTGTATCAGCTTTTGTTTGTTCATAAAGCTCTCCCAGCAGGATGAATGCCTCAAAAAACAGGGGGTCTGCATCAACCGCTTCCTTCAAAAGCTGTTCTGCTTTCCGGTATTCTTCAAACCTGAAGGCCATCTCAGCCAACTCATAGGCTTTTACGGCCTTCCTGGAAGTTGTTGAAAGGCCGGTTTGCGCGTGGGCTGCCAGAAAAACTAAGTTCAATACCAGTCCGGCAATCAGGGCCAAAAATCTTAATTCCTTCATTGTCTTTATTAAAACATTATTCAGTGTGGTATAGTATACGGAAACCATCACAAACCTTGCATCCATCATGGTATCCGCATATATTTATGCGTTTGCAGAGAGATGCTCCATTTGGGATTGGCTTTCACATACGCTACAAT
>JBLRXC010000016.1:0-36893 GCA_047920975.1 Bacteroidales bacterium
GAAAGAACACCCTGCCTTATCATTGGTTCGGGACCGGCAGGTTACACCGCGGCTATCTATGCAGCCAGGGCGGATATGAAACCATTGATGTACCAGGGACTACAGCCCGGCGGTCAGTTGACCACCACCACAGAGGTTGAGAACTATCCTGGATACCCTGAGGGAACGCAAGGCCCTCAAATGATGGAAGATTTTAAAAAACAGGCGGAACGTTTCCATACCGATGTCCGCTGGGGAATGATCACAGAAATTGACCTGTCGAAGCGTCCATTCATGGCCAAAGCCGATGATGGTAAGGTCATCGAAGCAGAGACTGTGATTATTGCCACCGGAGCTACCGCCAAATGGTTGGGACTGCCTTCAGAATCGGAATATAACGGCTATGGGGTATCTGCATGCGCTACCTGCGACGGCTACTTTTACAGAGGGAAAGATGTGGTTGTTGTGGGCGGTGGTGACACTGCTGCAGAAGAGGCCACCTACCTGGCTAAACTCTGCCGGAAAGTATACCTGGTGCACAGAAGAGATGAATTAAGGGCTTCCAAAGCAATGCAGAAAAGGGTGTTCAATACCAAAAACCTGGAAACAGTCTGGAATCATGTTCCTAAAGAGATTGTGGGTGTGACAGAAGGATTTGCCAAAAAAGTTACAGGGGTGATACTGACCAATGTCCTCACCGGTGAAGAAAAAAAGCTGGACGTTGACGGTTTTTTTGTTGCGATCGGACATAAGCCAAATACCGAACTGTTCAAAGGCCAACTGAAAATGAATGAGACCGGTTACCTGATTACCAAGCCCGATTCAACGGCAACTGACATTCCGGGTGTTTTTGCCGCAGGTGATGTGCAGGATCATGTTTACAGACAGGCAGTAACAGCTGCAGGAACCGGATGTATGGCTGCTTTGGAAGCTGAACGCTTTTTAGCTTCCCTGGAAGACTAAGCTGAGCCGGTTACCCTGTGAATAATTTTGATTCATTTCCAACTTTACCTTGATTTTTACAGCACGTTCCACTTGAGAATGGATTAATGTGCCGCTCATCTACCTTTTCTGTCGGTAAGAAAAAATTTGCTGTTCCTGGTGATCCGGACAATTACGGCAGTTACCAACTGATAGATTTGTCGGACTGGCAGAAAAAAGCAAGATCTCTTTTTCCTTTTTGAAATGAGGGACTTTTTTTCTTATCTTTGCTAATTCAAAGTTAATCCAAGCAGGCCATGAATATCGAATCAAACCTCTTTGATATATTTAATCCGGCAAATGCTATTAATAAATTTATCATATGTGGCCTTATGCTTTGATGCGAGCATAAGGCACTTATGGTAATACTCAAACGTTTTAAAATTCAACAAATAAACAAAATCTGTTTGCTATGAAAAAATTAAGTTTCATTTTTATTATCATAATAGGATTCTCTTCTACCAAAACCACTGGCCAAATAAGAGTTAATCCAAATGGTTATGTAGGAATTAATAATCTAAATCCTTCCTATGGTCTGGATATTCATGCAAAGGTAAGATTTGATAACTGGTCGGATTTCTATGTGGAATGGAATGGGTTGTGCGGTGCTCCGACTTTATATCCTGAAAGGGATTGGTATCTTCAATTAGGACATTGGGAATACAGGCTGGGCAATGGATTTTTTCATGGTGTTCATAGTTACAACTACTGGGAAGATGCTGCAGAGGAAGAACACAAGGGTGGATTTGAACCGCTATCAAATGTGTTATTTAAGTTAAATAAGATCAATGGTATCAAATACCATTTACCGGATAGCTTATTCACCGGATTGCCCGGTTATATGCAGCAGCAATATTCTAAAGAGAGATTTGGTTTTGTAACAGAAGAACTGGAAACAACATTCCCTCAGCTTGTTGTAAAAGATGATTCAACAGGTAAAAAGTATGTGAATTATACCCGCATGATCCCAATTCTGGTTGAAGCGATCAAACAACAGCAGAAAGAGATCGAATATCTGTATTCAGTAATCAAAGGAACTCCTAAAAACAATGCAGGTATCGATGACTTAAACACCATTCAAAAAAGTGAAAAAGTCAAGGGTGATCAATGCTTGTTATTCCAGAATGAACCCAACCCGTTCGATCAGCACACTTCAATCAAATACCATCTGGCAGGAGGAATATCCTCTGCTGTGATTTATATATTTGATTTACAGGGGAAACTCATGAAAGCGTATTCCATAAATCAACCCGGACAGGGGGCTATTGTTGTTAATGCAGGAGAATTCAAACCAGGGATGTATATTTACACTATGATAGCAGATGGAAAGGAAATCGATACGAAACGGATGATCTTAACCGATTAAGTACAGAATGTCATGAAAAATGCCAAGATTATTATGATAGGTTTGTGCATTTGCACTTCTGTAAGTTATTGTTACGGACAAACCGATACCTGCACTACGGTTAAACACCGATCTCTTACAATAACCCCTTTGGGTGACACAGTATCAATACCTGCACGGGGATGGAATATTGTCAGTAGCTCAAGTACTGAATTTGATGTTTTGCCAAATAACGGGTGGTATATTCATCCAAGTTATGGACCGCATCCTAATGCGGACAACGGATTTAGCAGTGATGCAAAATACTGGGACCTGGAAAACGGAATATTAAAACTACATCTGGAAAATGATACATTTATTTATCAAAATCCTCCGGATACGTTTAATTACACTTCAGCTATTTTAGTAAATAATGCTAAAGCAATGTCTTATGGATATTATGAATCTAAAGTAAAATTGCCGCTTGATATTGATTTGTGTTCGTCTCTTTGGTGTTTTCATGGTGCTCCTCCTAATTACAGAGAAATTGATATATTGGAGTTTTTTACGGTAAACATGCAAACGAACATTTATCACCGGTACCAGGTAAATCCGTTTTACGGAGGTAAAATTTATACTGATCAGGATTTGTTTAATGCAAACGACTGGTACATATTCGGGTTTGAATGGTTGCCAAAAACATACCGGTTGTATATCAATCATCATTATGTTGGTGAATTTGATGCCGATACAGAATGTGTTGAGGACTATATATCTCCAATACAGTACTGGAGATTATGGATCGTAAACTGGGTTAACCACAGTTCATCCGGACCTTTTCCGAAAACTTTACAATGTGACTATATCAGAGTTTACACCCTCAATAAAGATTCTATCGATCAGGATTTTTACGATCACTGGGCGAACTACGACTATGGCGTGTGGCGAACCGTAAAACTGGGTGATGCTTATAGTGCCATGATCAATGACCAGGGTACCCACACCGTATGGGCTACAGATGGCATTACCCTTGTTAAAGGGTTTACTGTTACAGCCGGAACAGCATTCGAGACAAAAATTTATAAACAGTAAAAATCAAATATCATGAAAGCAATATTGACAACTTTCTTAATTTTAATAACTATAAATGCAACAATCATTTCACAGGTAATAATACCTAAAATATTTTATGGTGCCGGAGATACAATTATTCTTTACATTCATCCATTCGACAATGCTATTGATATAGAGTGGGGTGCTTATGGTATTGATATCACATGTGGCAACGGTGCTGAAAATATGGCTTACGGACTGCCTAATACGAATGCAATAGTCGAACAGCTTGGTGATAACGGTGGAGTCCCCTATGCCGCTAAAGTATGTGACACACTTACAGCTTTTGGTTATTCTGATTGGTATCTCCCCTCTCATGGTGAAATAATTACCATAGCCTATAAGTTGGATTCCATACCTCTTGAATATCGCCCCTCGGGCTATTTTTGGAGCAGCTATGAAGTTGATACAATTAATGCATACAGGATGTTTATGTTCACAGGCTATTATGAAGGTGCTGGCGATTTAAAATATCAACAATATCAATGCCGTTGCATCAGAAGAGAGTATATCACTCAGGTTTCCAATCCTGATTACGGGAGTTCAGGCATTGATATTTATATGTCGGAGTCAAATGGAGTGTTGAATGTCTCGGTTTCCGGTGTAAAGGGTGAATGTGAGCTGGCTTTGTATAATATGCAGGGGATTAAGCTTTTTCATAGATTTGTAAAAATCACCGGGTCTATTTACAAAGGTAACATAAATGTATCCGGTTATCCAAAGGGTACGTATATTCTTGAGGTAAAGAATGAGGATTTAGTGAGAAGGAAGAAACTTACACTGTGATTATTTTGAATACTGTTAAAAAAATTCAATCAATCAGGATTTTTACGATCACTGGGCGAACTACGACTATGGCGTGTGGCGAACCGTAAAACTGGGTGATGCTTATAGTGCCATGATCAATGACCAGGGTACCCACACCGTATGGGCTACAGATGGCATTACCCTTGTTAAAGGGTTTACTGTTACAGCCGGAACAGCATTCGAGACAAAAATTTATAAACAGTAAAAATCAAATATCATGAAAGCAATATTGACAACTTTCTTAATTTTAATAACTATAAATGCAACAATCATTTCACAGGTAATAATACCTAAAATATTTTATGGTGCCGGAGATACAATTATTCTTTACATTCATCCATTCGACAATGCTATTGATATAGAGTGGGGTGGATATGGGATTGACATATCAAGTGGCAATGGTGCAGAAGACGAATCCTTCGGTTTGCCCAATACCAATGCAATCGTTGAAGAGCTTGGAGATAACAGTGGAATATATTACGCTGCGAAAATTTGCGACACTCTTTCTGCTTTTGGTTTTTCTGACTGGTATTTGCCATCATTGGGCGAATTATCAACAATCGCATATAAACAAGACTCTATTCAGGAAGAATACCAACCATCGGGATTTTACTGGGGTAGCACAGAGCAAGATTCAATTTATTCTGTATTAGCCTATATGGCTTCTCCATTATGGGAAATTTCTAGTGCACCAAAAAACTTTTTTTATCAATGCCGTTGTATCAGAAGAGAATATATCACTCAGGTTTCCAATCCTGATTACGGGAGTTCAGGCATTGATATTTATATGTCGGAGTCAAAAGGAGTGTTGAATGTCTCGGTTTCCGGTGTAAAGGGTGAATGTGAGCTGGCTTTGTATAATATGCAGGGGAACAAGCTTTTTCACGGATATATAAAGATCGCCGGTTCTAATTACAACGGTAATATTAATGTATCCGGTTATCCGAAGGGGACATACATTCTGGAGGTGAAGAATGAGGATTTAGTGAAAAGGAAGAAACTTATGCTGTGATATTTTAGAATATTGTTTTAGAGATACAATCAATCAGGATTTTACGATCACAGGGTGAACTATGACTATGGCGTGTGGCGAACCGTAAAACTGAATGATGCATATAGTTCTATGATCTATGATCAGGGTCCCACACCGCTTGGGTTAACAATGGTATAACTCCGGGCAAAGGGTTTGCCGTTACAGTCAGAACAGGTTGTATGGCCGTCCTTGAGGCAGAGCGTTTTTTGGCTTCTCTGGAAGACGAAGCTGAGCATGTGACCTTTTGAATAATTTTGATTCATTTCAAACTTTACCTTACTTTTGCAGCACGTTCCACTTGAGAATGGATTTATGAGCCTGTATTCTACCTTTTCTGACGGAAAGAAAAAATTTGCTGTTCTTGTTGATCCGGACAAGTACGGCAGTCACCAACTTATAGATTTGGTGGGACTTGCAGAAAAAAGCAAGGTCTCTTTTTTCTTTGTGGGTGGAAGCCTACTGAGTCATGGAAACATTTCTCAGACAATTAAGATCATTAAAGACCACTCCGGCATTCCCACAATAATTTTTCCGGGAGATGAAATGCAGATCACTGATAATGCGGATGCGATTCTTTTGCTCAGCCTTATATCGGGCAGGAACCCTGATCTACTGATAGGGAAACATGTTATCGCAGCACCTTATCTGAAAAAGAGCGGCCTCGAGATTCTGCCGACAGGATATATGCTGATTGACAGTGGCCGCATAACAACAGCACTCTATATGAGCAACTCCATTCCCATTCCGCATGAAAAAGATGAGATTGCTGTTTCGACCGCCGTGGCTGGGGAGATGCTGGGACTAAAACTCATTTACATGGACGGTGGCAGTGGGGCGCAGGAATCGGTGAGTTTATCGATGATTGAAAAAGTCAAATCCAACATATCTGTTCCACTGATCATAGGAGGGGGCATCTGCACGCCCCATTCTGCATCAGAACGGCTCAAAGCCGGCGCTGATGTGGTGGTGATCGGAAATGCAATAGAGAATAACTTTGCCCTCCTGTCCCAAATGGCCGAAGTTGTTTACTCTTTCTAACCAATGAATTTGATTTTCGTTAAACATATTAATCTTTACCCAATGAAACTGCACTTCCTGCTGAGCATTGTTCTATTTCTCTCTTTCAACCTGGTTTTTTCACAAAACAAGCAGCTTACGCCTGAAGATTTAATTGGATTAAACCCTGAGGTCTTACCCAAACGGTTGAATCAACTGAAATGGATGGGACAATCGGATGCCTTCTCTTTCGTTAAAGACAACACACTGCTCAAAGGGAAGACAACCGATGAAGGGTTTCAAACCATTGCAACCCTGGATGACCTTAATGCAGGCCTCACCGATTTGGCCGCCGACTCCGTCAAAAGGTTTCCTTCTATCAACTATATGGATGAGAATCAGATATGGTTCACGCATAAATCGACTTTGTACAGCTACCATATTCTCACAAGGAATATCCAGGTAAAGAATACATTTCCTGAAGATGCAAAAAACACAGATGTTGCACCTCAATCCCTTGCAATGGCTTACACCATCGATAACAATCTTTGGATTGCATACAATGGTGAACAAGTTCAAATCACATTTGATGAGGACAAGGGAATTGTGAACGGCCAGACGGTTCATCGCAATGAATTTGGTATTTCCAAGGGGACATTCTGGTCACCTGACGGAAATTACCTTGCTTTTTACAGGATGGATGAAACTATGGTGACCGATTACCCGCTTGTGGATATTGATGCGAGGATAGCAGAAGTCAAAAACATAAAATACCCCATGGCCGGGATGGCCAGCCACCATGTTACTTTGGGGATTTATGACCTGAATACAGGCAAGGTTACCTTTATTAAAACCGGTGAGCCGAAAGAGCAGTATTTAACAGCAGTAACCTGGGATCCGGATGAAAAATCTGTTTACATCGGTTTGCTGAACCGCGATCAGAACCATTTGCGGCTGAACAGTTATGACGTTGCCACTGGTGAATTGATGAATACACTCTTTGAAGAGAAAAACGACACTTATGTTGAATCGCTGCATCCGCTCTATTTCATTGAAAACAATCCGGAACAATTCATCTGGCTGAGTGAACGCAACGGATACAGGCATCTTTACCTGTATAACCGCGAGGGGCAACTCCTCAAACAACTTACTGATGGAGAATGGGTTGTAAATGATTTTCTTGGAACCGACAGCAAAGGAAAAATGGCCTTCTTTTCCGGCACCAAAGACAGCCCGATTGAACGGAATATTTATTCGGTTGAGGTCAGATCCGGGAAAATAGCAAGGATTTCTCCCGATCCGGGCATTCACAATGCACAGGTAAGTTTTTCCGGTGATTTTGTCCTTGATGCTTACAGCAATACGCATGTATCGCTTGAATACAAACTGCTCAATAGAAATGGCCGGCTGCAATATGCTATTCAGGAAGAGAGCAATCCATTGAAGGACTACAATCTTGGTGAGATGACAATTTTTACACTTAAAGCCGATGATGGTAGCGATCTTTATTGCCGTATGATCAAGCCTGCGGATTTTCAGGAGGGAGTAAAATACCCGGTCTATTTTTATGTTTACGGAGGTCCGCACTCACAACTGGTTACCAATTCGTGGCTGGGCGGTGCCGGCCTTTTCCAGAACTATATGGCGCAGCAGGGTTATGTCGTCTTCACCATGGATAACCGTGGGACTTCAAACCGCGGGGTGGCCTTTGAACAAGCCATTTTCAGGAATCTGGGAACGGTTGAAGTTACCGATCAGATGAGGGGTGTTGAATATCTCAGATCGCTTGACTTTGTTGATGCTGACAGAATGGGAGTTGACGGATGGAGTTATGGAGGTTTCATGTCCATTTCTCTGATGCTGAAACAACCGGGTGTATTTAAGGCTGGGTGTGCCGGAGGTCCAGTGACAGACTGGCAATACTATGAAGTGATGTATGGAGAACGGTATATGGACACTCCTGAAACCAATCCGGAAGGTTATGCAGGCTCATCTTTGTTAAACCATGTTGATAATCTCGAAGGAAGGTTACTGGTGATTCATGGTGCTATGGATCCGGTGGTGGTATGGCAGCATAGCCTGGCTTTTATCCGGGAGGCCAATAAAAAAGGCAAACAGGTTGACTATTTTGTATATCCGAATCACGAGCATGGTGTAAGAGGCAGGGAGCGGATGCACCTGAATGAGAAAATTAAATCCTATTTTGATTTGCATCTGAAGAATTGATTTTTGAAGGGGTGGAAGGGGAAGATGGAATCCAGAATATCGAATGTAGAATGCAGAATTCAGAATACAGAATATCGAATTCAGAATAAAGAATGGGTTTGGGTTTGGGTGTGGTATTGTATTGTTCTATGAAAGCTGACAAAAAACAACTGAAGCGGAATCATTTTGTAATTTTGCTGCATTGGAGAGTTGCCGGAGCGGTCGAACGGGGCAGTCTCGAAAACTGTTGATCTGCTATGTGGATCCGAGGGTTCGAATCCCTCACTCTCCGCCTTCGCCCGCCAAAGCCCGATTGAAATGAGGGCGACGGCGGGCTGGACATTCACTTAATTTATCTTCATCTGCCTTTGCATTGGGCTACGGCGGATACATCCGCCAAAAGACTGAAAGCATGTGGTTTGTTTATATGCTGATCAACTCAGGAAACCAAGATTACACTGGTTGTGCTGCTAACCTGACGGTCTTGGGAATTTTCCAAAGCAATGTCGTCAGTAATGTAAAAAATCTTAGGATGTTTTTATGAATTGTTTTCTTTGGTCTTTTTCGCCCTGCCTGCCTCATTTAGCGCTTTGGTGATGATCCATTCAATCTGGCCATTGGTACTGCGAAATTCATCGGCTGCCCATTTTTCAACAGCAGACAGTATTTCCGGATTTATCCTGAGCACAAATGGTTTCTTTTTAGGCATCCTGACTTGTGTTTAACTGATTCATGAAATAGAATTTAGAACAGAACATCAGCCCTCCTTCATCATCTTTTCCATCGCATCCCTGATGGCTTCCTTCCGCTGGGTTCCAAGCAGAATTTTTTTGCCATTGAACAGATATAATTGTAAGCCAAGGTTTCCATGGACATTATAGGCTATGCCGCTTTTTCTGAACCCCAGCCTGATTCCCCATCCCCCATACTCTCTGATGGGTCGGTATTTCCGGATTTCGAAACGTTCGATCTCTTTTTTATCAATTACTTTGAATTTGTTGATAAAAGGCGGAAACCTAAATTGGATGGCACGTTCAGAGATTTCAATGACCATCTTCGCTTTGTAAACAAGAACAATGATCCCAACCATGATCAGTATAGAAAAAAGTCCCGTACCAATCAGACCACTGTCCGGCATCGGATTATCGCCGTAGGGAATACCCTGTATGATCTGCTGGTTTATTCCTATGGTAAAGAATATCAATGTAGCGGTTGTCGCTACTAAAATGATGAACCACATCCAGGGTTGTCTGAATGTTTGCGTCTCTTTATAAAGTTGTCTGCTCATTTGTTTGCATCGGTTATTATCTATTTGTACAATTTTAATCTGCTCAATTTATTTGAATTCAATGAACTTCTCAATGATGCAGCGTACCCGTATTCACAACAGGTGTGGCATCTTTGTCGGAACAGAGAACGACCATGAGATTGCTTACCATTGCGGCTTTCTTTTCTTCGTCCATTTCGATGATCTCCTTTTTGGATAGCTCATGCAAGGCCATTTCAACCATACTCACCGCACCCTCTACAATTTTAAACCGGGCAGCTACTACTGCTGTTGCCTGCTGGCGTTTAAGCATCGCACTGGCAATTTCGGAGGCATAGGCCAGGTAATTGATCCTTGCTTCAATAACCTGAATTCCTGCAATGGCAAGCCGTTCCGTGATTTCATTTTCGAGCATCCCATTCACTTCGTCAGCTCCTCCACGTAAGGTAATTTTCGCATCTTCATCCTCCAGGTTGTCATAAGGATATTCACCTGCAAGTTTTCTTACGGCTGCCTCGCTCTGGATAGAGACAAAATGCTCATAGTCATCCACTTCAAATGCGGCTTTAAAAGTTTCTTCAACCTTCCAAACCAAAACAACACCGATCATCACAGGATTCCCTATTTTGTCGTTGACCTTGATGGGTTCGCTGTCAAGATTCCTTGCCCTCAGAGAGATTTTTTTCCGGACAAAGAATGGATTCACCCACCAGAAACCATTGGTTTTAATGGTTCCTTTATAAGCCCCAAACAAAACCAATACACTGGATTCATTAGGGTTTACAATAACAAAACCTCCAATGCAGAAGAGTCCGGTCAATAAAACCAAACCTGAAAAAATCTTCAGCGAAGCAGAAGGAAGATAGATAAGCGCAAAGGCTGATGCAATAATGGTTACAATGACAAGAAATAGTGCAGTGTAACCGGATTTTGGTTCAAACACCTTTTCAGATTTCATGACTGTTTAACTAAATTGATATTAAAATGATATTGCAATAATACAACATTTTGATATGACTTGTCAGGTTTTTTTGATTTTTTTTGTTTTACAAGGAAATCCGAAACGAGAATTGATGTTAACTACTTGTATTATAAAGAATTCCTGTTAAAAAACAACGCAAACAATATTTAAACCGGTTATTAGTTTAAAAATTCTGATCTTTGTTATAAAATCATAATCCTGGAAGTTATCGCAAAATCTCTATGAATAGCTCAGTCGACATTCATGAAGTGAACAGCCGCCGTAACCGAAAATTGTTCTTTCGTTTTCCGATTGAACTTTACCGGGATCATCCATACTATGTCCCGCCGCTGCTTAAAAATGAAAAAAGAATACTGCATCCTGGATACAATCCAGCTTATGAATTTTGTGAAACAATGCAATGGCTGGCTTTCAGGGATGGAAAAATAGCAGGAAGGATTTGCGGGATCATCAATGCAAAGTACAATAGTCTCACCCAAAAAAAACAGGCAAGATTCAGCTGGTTTGATACGGTTAATGATCAGGTTGTAGCCGATTCACTGCTGATGACGGTTGAAAACTGGGCAAAAAGCAAGGGAATGAAGCAATTGTATGGCCCTTATGGTTTTACCAGCTTTGATAAACACGGAGTTTTGGTTGATGGTTTTGATGAACTTGCAACCTCTTCATCCAATTACAATTATGGTTATTATGCTGATTTGATTCAGAATGCTGGTTTTATAAAAGACATTGATTGGGTGGAGTATGAGATCCCGGTTCCGGAAACCGTCCCGGAAAAAATGTCCAAAATTGCAGAAATAGTAGGGGATAGATATGGATTGAAAATTGCCCGGATCATATCGAAAAAAGATCTGCTGAAATACAAGCAAAGTGTTTTTGATCTGTTAAACCATGAATATTCAGGACTCAAGGGATTCGTTCCTTTATCGGAAAGACAAATAGAGATGTTTGTAAACAATTTTTTTGGATTCCTCGATCCCGACTTCGTATGTATTATCCTTGACAACAGAAATGAAATTGCAGGTTTCGGAATCTCTGCACCATCCATTTCACGTGCTCTACAGAAGTGTAAAGGGAAACTTTTTCCTTTTGGTTTTTGGTGGTTACTCAGAGTATTTAAGAGGAATGACACGATCGATCTTCTGCTTATTGCAATCAAATCTGAATTACACAACAAGGGGGTGAATGCGCTTCTGTTTAATCATTTGATCCCCAACTATCAAAAAAGAGGAATTAAGAAAGTGGAAACAACACAGAACCAGGAAGACAACAACCAGGTTCAGTCCCAGTGGAAATATTTTAATGCAAGGTTGCACAAGAGATCCAGAGCATATATTAAACATTTTGATTAACTGTTTGTTATAGCCGAAACAAAGAATTTAACAGGAATAAAAGGGGCTTTATTGACCATGATCAATACAGAGGTTATCATTGCTGCTGGTGTTGTCTATGTTTTTCTTGTTGCAACGATTGTGAAGCTTGGTTCTTATAAGAAATGCGGAGGGAAGAAGGCTTTTCTGGCCAGTTTTTTTCTGACCCCTTTAACCGGAATCATTTATGTGATGCTCAGTCCCACTAAATCTGTTGTCAGAATTGTTCATTATCGCTGTAACCATTGCGGACTTGATTTTACGACTTATCAGAAGTATTGTCCCAGTTGTCGCAAGGATGGTGAGTATCACAGGCTTTATAAGGTTGTTATGCATACCCATTGACCTTTCTGATCAGCATCCTGAACGATCTCATGAAGGAAATTAACGGCAGACCATGAACAACTTTTTTAGTTGGATCATTGTTATTTATGCACAGTAGTATAAAAGTGTACTTTTTGAGAAGTAATGTTTAATGGTCTAAAAAACACTCAATCACGAAACCTATTGATTACTATTATTTTATGAAACACGGTAAAATAACCCCGGACAAAAAGAATATTTGGATCACCCTGATAATTTAAGCATGAAAAAGAAATCTCATCCACGTATCCTGAAAGTAATTGCAGCCAATGTCATTGTTTTACTGATCATTGTTATTTCCACTCTTTTTTTCCTGGAACAATATACTGAAAGAATTGCGAGGAGTGTTCTGAATACCGAGTTTTCAAAACTGGAGTTAAGCCGTGTTTATCATGTTGATTTTGATAAAGTTAGTCTTCAAATATTGTCAGGAAACATCAGGATAAAGAATCTGCAGATCAATCCGAAGGAATCTTTTTATACCGAACCAGATTCCCTGAAAGCCCATTATCCATTGTTGGTTGACATCGTTATCCCAAAGTTGACCATTAAAGGACTGAATAAAAATTTTATACTTCAGTTCGAAATTTTAAACATTCCTTTTATCAGTGCTATCAGGCCGGAGATCAGGTTGATTGATCACCTTACTGACGCTGAAAAAGCCAGATCGCATAAAATCAGACAGGAAAAGGTTACTCTCGTGGAAACATCAAAATGGCGATCAATCAATGTCGGTCAGTTTGTGATCGATGACGGGATGTTTGAATGGCACGATCTAACGAAAAACAGATCTTTATTCCAAACCGGTTCCATTAATTATTCAGGTACACAACTGGAGTTTCTATCAGAAAACATTTTTGGTTCGCTTGTGAAAATGCTGATGGAAAGGTCAGACTTTGAAACCGGACCTGTTCAGTATTTTACAAAAAATGGCTTCTATGAGGTTGCGGCAGGAAGCCTTTCAAAGAGAATCGGAGTGAATAAACTCCAGGCGGACCATATAAAACTCATTCCACAATATGATAAAATGGAGTTTGGCAGGAGGTTCGGCCGGCAGACCGACTGGATTGACCTTGAAGTGAAAAGCATTGAAATAGATGAACCGGATATTTTCAAATGGCTGGAGGATAGGACAATTTCAGTCCATGAGATCAGGATTGAGTACCCTATCCTTCACATTTTCAGAGATAAAAATATTGCCAGGGATATGAGCATATTTCCAGATCTGCCGCACCAGTTGCTTTCAAGCATAAAATCTGCTGTGGATATTCGGAAAATTCAAGTCCGGAATGCAAGTTTGGTTTACGAAGAACTGGAACCGGGAGCTAATGATCCGGGGCAGGTTCCTGCGAAGAACATTTACGCGACCCTTTACAATGTCACCAACATCCCATCTTCTATATCAGCGCATGGGGCAATGACCTGGGATATCCGGGCTGATTTTTTTGATCAGGCAAAACTGGAGGTCAGTTTTAATTTTCCTGAAAATCTGGCTGAACACCGGTTTGCATTTGCCGGAAAGATGGACAGCATGGATATGAATGCATTCAATGTGATCCTCACCCCTCATGCCGGAATCAGAATAGACCAGGGCTATCTTCGGTCGATAGATTTTGATGTGATCGCCTACGAACATTTTTCAGAAGGAGAAGTCACAATGTACTATGAAGATCTGAAGTTGACCGTTCTTAGAAAGTCGAATCCGGAAGGACAGAGGATATTCGGGTTGGTAACTTTTCTTGCAAATGCTGCAATCAAAGGCAATAATCCTGAAAAAGAGAGTCATATGACGGCTGAGCCATCTCCTGTTTTTTTTGAACGTGACAAGAACAAGAGTATTTTCAACTATATGGCCAGATCAATGATCAGTGGAATTCAGAATACAATCGTCCCGGGAACAGGTATGACCCGGGAGAAGTATGAGAAACAGCAAAACATGAAAGATATTCAGCCTAAGAACAGAACCCTGCAAGGCCGGAAAGCCAGGTCATAAATAACCTCTCCCTGTTTTTCGGGGAGAGGTTATTTGGACACCTGCCCGCCGGTTACCCGGCATCACCGAAGGCAGGTATGGAAAGTATTTGCGAAGATATCAGGAACAGTCTCAAAACCTTTTTTGAATAACCTCCTTTCTGTTTATCAGGGTTTTGATTTTAATTGTCAGGCACCTGTGTTTGTGTTCCGATATTGATCAGCCATAGGTCATTTTTGTCCAGGTTGTCCACCTGTCCATTCAGATCGTAATCTCCCGGAAGATACCCTTTCTTTCCTGCATATTCGACCCAGGGTAGGTTTTTATCATCTGTATTGACCATCCCATTGGCTTTGCCATCGCCGGCGATCATACCAAAACGCGGTGGAGTCATGTTTAGCTGTTTATACCCTGCTGAGGAGCCGTATGCTTTGGTTATGTCATCTGAAAAATCATAAGCATACACACCCCCGGCCAGAACCAGGCCGGCACTGCTCATCACATCCAGGTGATTTCGGTGGCGGATGATGCAAAAGAGATTGTGCTGAACTGTCAGACCTCCAAGTGACAGTTGACTGACACCATCCAGTGCTTTCACAGAACCGTCACCCATTAAAAATGCTGCCTGCATGCTTATAGTCGTCAATTCAGTGGCTGATGGTGCATCAATGGCGTCCCTCAATTCAACGAGTACCCAGTCAACCACCCCTGTGGGCACATTGGTTACCTGTTCAGTCCCGGGATAATTCCAGGGTCCTATATCGTAGGGCTGCGTGAGTGGTATCAGACCGGCTGAGTGCAGACCGGTTTGCATGGCATCATTGTAAAGATCATAAGGTCCTTCCAAAAAAATGGTGACTTCCAGGAATCTGTCTGATGCGGGAATCAGAGTTTCTTCAATATAATTGCCCTGGTTACCAATGATCTCAAAATTATATATAGTCAGTGACTCGAACCCGGAAGCTGAAATTTCAATATCATAAAAACCGGCTGTGATGAATTCAATCATGCACTCTCCTTCCTCTTCTGTAATTCCATACAAAGTTGTACCGGTTATCTGAACAAGTGCGTCATCAACAGGATCACCGGAAACATCATCAGTGAGAGTGACAACCAAATAGCCATAAAGCATTTCATCGGTGATGACCACTGTGTAGTCCTCAACTTCTCCATAGATGTATTGGGCGCATGGGTCAGCACTGGATTGATTCCAGTTTGTGCGTATCCTGAGCCTGTGCGAACCTGTCTGCGCATCGGCTGGTATGAAAAATGATGCATCATAGATTACGCCTGCTTCTGCCAACAGGAAATCGGTGAGAAGCCTCTCTGGTTCTTCGAATTCATAATTGTCATCCAGATCAACCCATAGAGAGACATACTGATTTGAATAGCCTGTTTTCAGCAACACCTGATGGGCATATCCTCTCGCCAGATCAGTTGACATTGCTGTAAAATCGCCATAACCGTTGTCACTGCAACCCGAACTGAGATTTTGGATGGTGTTTAGTAAAAAATAACCGATGCCATCTCCATAGTCACATCCGGTGACATAAAGATTTTCGGTGCAGTAAAATAAAGGTAAAGGATTGAGATTGAAATTTTTCATTACCGTTTCGCCAGGTAAAAACTCAATCCCTTGGGCATAGAAAGGTTCATACCCTTCTGCTGTTATGGTTGCATCATAAATGCCCGGAGCAATGTTGATGATGCTGTATTCGCCCGTGGACTGGCTATAGGCGAAGTAGGTCGTGCCATCCAGCGATATCAATGCATTTTCGACAGGGACATTGCTGACATCATCGTAAACCACTCCGGAAAGTTTTCCTGGCTGAAGCGGAGTTCCGTAAACATGAATATTATCAATGAACCAACCTTCAATGTTATAAGAGTTTTGACCGAAAGCCCTGAAGTAGATCCGAATCTCGTTGCCGGCAGCAATTGCCGAAATATCGAATAGTTCACTGATATAAACAAAATCACCACCGGTATTGCTATAAGAGGCAATGGTCAAAAAATCATCGTTGTTCAGCACCACTCGCACTTCAAACTGTTCGAGGGTAGCGAATGAATAATTCTCATAGGCGATATCATAAGCCAGGGATACATCTGAAAACCCGGTAGCATTCAGGTAGTGGCTTCTGAGGTCATCAGAATAGTTGGTAACTGAAGGATTCCAGTTGAACCTTGCCGATGGGGCAGGATTGCCTTTGGCGTTATCAATGATCCAGTTGTCTGATGTTTTCACCCATCTGTTCGCAGAAAAATTCCCGGAAGACCAATTTTCTGTGAAAGGAAGGTCAAAAGGGGGTTCATACTCCCAGTGTATCCGGCTGTAGAGGTCATTTTCATACCCCGGACCGGCAAATGCTCCGGTTGCATTATCAAAAAAGACATTTCCATAGTCGGTTGTTTTTGTTACATTATGTGTACATCCTGTTATGTTTTCCGGGAAAACGGCATTTTGAACCGCAATAGTTGCCCCCTGATTCCAGGTGATCAGGGTTCCTGCGGATGCACCATTTCTGAAAGTGCAATTATGAAGCGCCTTATCCTCAGGGATGTAAGTGCCTGAATGAAGATTCACTCCGTTGTTGTTCATGTATTCAAAGATTGTATGCTCCGCTGCAAAAGTTCCACCCATAGCATCAAAAGCATAGTTTGAGCTTACAGCCTTGGTGACCAGCACTTCATAGGCCGCCGTTCCAAGAAATAGTACCTCCCCTCCGTAGTTTGATTCGAATCCGCTGTGCAGGAGGAGGCTGGTTCCCGGATTGAATTGCATGACACCCGTTTCAACAGTCAACTTGTCAAAAATTTTCAATTCCATCGCATCATCAATGGTAAGGATTCCTGATCCTGTTTTATCAAGCGTCAGTTTATAAAAATTTTCATTTTTGTTGAGGGTCAGACTGGCAGTACCATCGAAAATAACATGGCTGGTCAGTTCCTCAAAATAGGCAGGGGTTTGTTCATTGATAAAATTTCCGGCAATTTCCATTGTTGAGGGAGCCTCAAAAATCCCTTTGCTTAATGTAAAATCTCCGTTTATATCCAATGTGCCCGATGCCGTTAGGGTTTTTGAAATACCTTTATCGCCGGTTCCCTTCGTGATCAACAAGTTATAAAGGTTACTCTGCTCATTGACTATAATGGATGCATCCTCATCTATCCCATAAAATTCAAATGTACCACCAGTGGGGTTGAAGTCGGTACGCTGAACATTTAAGCCTCTGCGCGTCCTGATGGTACCGCCTGTAATATTTGAATTGAATGACCAGGACGGAGAATTATATACCCTGATCCCAACATCGTAGAAATCAAGCACACCCCCACTCATGGTTATAGAGGCATTCCCGGCCCAGGGCCAGTAGCTTTCACCCAATCCTCCTGTGATCTTCAAAGTACCTCCTGAGATAATGAGGTCTCCGTTCAAATCTATGTAATTTGACGGATCCTGATGTAGGTTCAATTCACCTGCTGTTACAATAACTCCCCCATATATACCGGGATCCATCATGCCATACGCTGAAAATGTTCCGCCATTGACCCAGAGAATGCCCATTGTCCAATCATAAAACTGGCAGGTAACTAAAGTCTCCAGAAACCTGAGCTGCCCGGAAATTTTGTTGAGTTCAAGTATCCAGAAACCGGTATTTGTAACATCCTGAAATCCTGTTCCACAAAAGGATACCCTTGCATTGCCATGCTGAAAAACTGAATTGTTTGTCCAGTTTCCTTCCACCAGCATATTGTAGCCATTGGCATTGAATGTTCCGTTCTTAATCCAGACATCGCCCTTTATGTCAGCAGGCGCTGAGAGTTCGAGTGTGCCCGAAAAATTAACTTCAAAATCATTGAAATAACTTCCTGCCGGTGAAAAGACTCCAAAGGTTGATGTTCCGGGCATCTCAAAAGAAACAGCCCCCGCATCAAAAGAAAACTGGCCTGTGGCATAAGCTAAAAACTGATCTTTGAGTATAGTTTGCTTTGTTGAGTTCCCGACAAAATGTGCTGTTGGGAAGATGGTAAATTGCTTATTGACTTTTAAAGGAAATGATACAACAGGGCCTTTCTCGGGTGGAATTATTTCATCAAAAGTCACTGAAGCATTGCTTTTCATGATCTTAAGGTTGGGGAAAGCGCAATTTGGCGATTTCACATAGATTTTGGCATTTTCTGTTCCCGACATGGTCACGGTTCCGATATTCATCTGAACGTTAGAACCTTGTTCAAATGTCCAATCCTTTTTAACCTCAATGTTTGCATATTGCTCCATCCAGATTGCTGCATGCGGCATGCACATGATGTTTCCGTTACAAATCATGCTGTTGCTGCCATTTACCTCGAGCAAACCGTTTATAAATGCATCATCTGTGATGGTCAGGCTATTGGTATTGATTCTTAACTGGCCTCCCTGCAGCAGGTTCAGTTGTTTACAGAATGCCGCCCCTGCACTAATAACCGGGTAATTTACTGATGGCGGTATGGTAACCTTATCTGCCGCACCAGGGACTGTTAATCCTGACCAGTTGTTCGCATTATGCCAGTTATTGTTCGAGGCGCCAGTCCAAATAAATGCATTGTTAACTGTTATACTGTAGTTGCCACCAACACTATTCCGGGTGTAAATACACAACCCGTATCTGTCTGCCTGGGTAATATTCACGACAAAGGATTCCGGCATATTTCCCTCAGTGCTTGATATCCATGCTGATTCGGCAAGGGTTTTAAAATAGGCGCCATCCGTTGAACTGAACAATGCCATATCAAGGTCCAAATTCCAGATCTTATTCTGAAGCTGAATGAAGTATTGTCCTGGGGAGAAATCAATATCATATATTCTTACAATACTGCTATTATGCCAGTCGAGGTTTATTTCTGTACCTGCTGTCCAGTTAAGTACTCCTTCTGAATTCGAAAATTGAATTTTCATGTCAGAGACCTCGTTTAAAGGCCGGGTTTTGATGCCATAAATTGTGTTATCAAATAGATGGTTACCATCCAAAACCACAAGATTTTGAGGTGGATTATTTAAAGTGGAGGCTACTTGCAGATTCTGGAAGTTTTCGTCCCAGAGTTCACTGCTCCAAAGATTCATCTGATCCTCAGGAAATGCCCCAACCACGCCCCATTTCCCGATTGATGTCTCATAAGGATGAATAATTCTGTAATATTTCGTTATCTTTTGGTTTGCATAAAGTGTTTTGGGAATCATTAGTATGACTGATCCCCCTTCCAAAATGATAAAATTTCCCATTGATCCATCGGCTCCTGCATCGGTCATTGTGGGTGTATGAATATCAACCATTATTCTTGCATTTGAGTCACTCAGGTTGGAAGGAATTAACCAATTGTAAAAACCGGTGTTGGGGATACCATAAGCAAACTGGGTAAAGTTAAGACCGCCATCAACCGAATATGATAAATCAATGGTTGACCCCGGAATATCATCCGATTCCCATCTGATTTCATGATAACCACCGGCGTAAAAAACTTCACCTTCACCATTTTCGTTGTACCGGGTATCTCCAGATGGTGTCAGCAGCTTAACATGTGCTCCCCTTGGCGCCCCAGGGCTCACCCTGGTTACCATTAAAAGACTGGATTTCGTAATCCAAACCAGGTGGTTTGGAGGTCCCCATGTGTAATGGGTTATTACCATTTCAGTATCCGTATTGATCCCAACTGCTGTTGTTGAATGTCCTGATATATGTGCAAGGGCAGGCTTGCCTGAAATCACAATGTCCTGATATAGTTTACTCCATTTACTTGTATAGTGATTCTTTACGTCGAAATTGTAATTTCTTAGATCATTTGTCGCATAGCGCATTCCATTATCAATATTCCAGGGCATTGTTGTTCCCCCGATGGTAGTTCCCATACCGGTGGCTAGATCACGTTGCAGATCGGATACGTTATAATCCATTTCATCTTCAGCATTATCATATCTTTCAAAATGATAATTGACCAGGCTTGAGTATTTATCCACGGTTACCTCTGATCGGTAATCATACCACGCAAAAAGCATTGTCGCTGCCGTCGGGCTGCATCCATAGCTCCAGTCATAGAAAGGCATCATCTCATGATTGAAAATATAGATATCGGATTTTGAAGAAGCGGCTTTACCTGTCGTATATTCTACCCATTGGGATTCATAATCTCCCTTTTCACAAAATGAATCTCCATGTATTGATTTCTGTCCTACAAATTCAGATACAGAAAGAATTCCGCCGGTTGGTGAGGTACAAAAATAAAACTCCTCACCGCCCATCTCATATTGATGCCAGGTATTAAAATGGTTCAAATAATATATTTTTGATTTTTTCACTGATTTTCCCACCGCTTTTTGATTAACCATTTCCTGCAAATCAAATCCTTTTGCAAATTCGGATGAGAGACTTTGTGAATACTCAAGCAACACCGGCATATCATCACGGGCGCTGATGAGAAGTTGCCCATAATCGTCACCTCCCCATTGCTGAAATTTATTTCCTGATTCTCTGTGGCTCTTACATTCAGATACCAGGGTTTCTTTTGAAGGAAATGGCCTGCCAATGGAATAATTGAATCTCCAGGCTACAATTTTATCATCAATTCCATAATAAGGGATGGGTTCGGCCGGGTAAACGTCGCCCCAAAGTGAAGCAGCATTCCGGTCGGCGATTTCTTTGAGTGTTTCAAAAGGGACAAGCCTGTAGTTCTGTCCCAAAACTGCAACTGTTAGTACAATTGCACAAACGAAGGGTATAAACTTTTTCATAATTCAGATATTTAAGTTGTGAATACTTTCAAGAAATTCAAATAAATCAATACTAATCCATATCACTACTGCTTGATAAATTTCATAGCCATGTTTCCTTCTGCATCCTGAACAACAACAGTATAAAGGCCGGGATTAAGCCGGCTCAGATCGAGCAGATTTTGGGTGTCCAATAGCTTTCCCTGAAGAATTGTTCTGCCAGTCAGGTCAAGTACCCGGTATTCTTGATTTGAAGTAAATCTTTCAACCTCTAAAAACATTTGGTTGGATGCGACAGGATTGGGATAAAGCCTGAATGAAGTTCCAACATGCGTTTCCACATCAATAAGTGAAGGACAAAAATTCTCCCAGATTTCATCTACTTCTTCGGCTGTCCATGCCTGGTTGCGGAGGATGATATTCGAGACAAAGCCCGGCGATGCTTCATTGGCAAGAACTGAAGGATGGTCGCGGAAAAAGACGATGTAATTGCTCGGAGGACCGGGCAGGAATTTCTGGGTATTGCTGTCATCATATTCGGCAAATTCCTGGCCGTTTATGAATATCTTTATCAAACCCGGGCTATTTCTCACAAGGATGAGTTGATAAAAATCATAGGTATTGAAAAAATTATATTCACCCACAGTGCCATAGGGCCAGAATTCAAGCGTACCATTATCGGGTGGATTTGTTAGTTTAATGTAAATCCCGATATCATCAACATGCGTAAAACTCAGCAACCTGACCCATGGCGGGGGGCTTATGAATTCATCTATCTGAAAATTCATGGCCAGGGAATAGGTATTATCAATAAATCCAGCGGGGTTGTTGAATTGTAAACCGGCGTCATCCTCAAAGAAATAACCGCTTGCAGTACCGCCTTGCTCGCACGTTGAAAAAGGAATTTCCCGCGTGGTGAAATAACCGGTGAGACCACTGTTGTTGGGTATCTGGACAAGATCAGGTCCTCCTGCAGGCGTTGACTCGAAATTCCCGAAGAGTGTGTAAGTGTAAATCGTTTGCGAATCTGCCAAATGGATCAGTACAAAGTACTGTGCAATCACTAAAACCACAAGGGTAAGTGTTTTAACATTGACAATAATTGTTTTCATTTTGGGTGTTTTTTATTGTTTGACACTGATTTAATATTTGATAATCATGATCATTACAGTAATTCCGGTACAACACCAACTCAGGATGGCAAAAATCCGGTCAGTTTTGAAAGAAATCTCACCCAGTAAATTCCGTATTGTAAAAAGGATCATCAATGCCACAACACCTGCAATCCATTGTAGTCCATCCCTTTGAAAAGCTGCCAGTAAAAAAATGGCGGTAAGCCCTGTGACGCTGGATATGTTTGCGGCTTGAAATTGCATGATCCAAAACTAATTTCACTTGTGAAAAAAGGTATGGTGAAAGGCGACAAAATCCCCGACAAAAACGACCGTAGTCAAACAATTTAGTGGTGGAGAGAGTGATCTTTTTTCAGGAATTCTTTTGGAGTGATCCCAAAGTGCCTGTGAAACAGTTTGGAAAAATATCCCGGATCTGAGAAGCCAAACTCATAGGCGGTTTCAGAAACATTGCCTTGGTGGTTCTTTAAATATTCAGCAGCAAGGCTGAGCTTGACCATATAGATGAAATTGGTGGGGGTTGTGTTGATTTCTTCTTTGGTGATCCTTTGCAGTTTTCGAAGAGAAACGCCAAGATTCGCAGCCAGTTGCTCTGAGTGAATCTCTTCGGAATGGTTATCAGAGATATAATGGGTTCCCTTTTTTAGAAGTTGCTCATTGAGAGAAAGTTCAGATTTTTCTGTGAACGGTTGTTTTTCGACAAGTAGTACTTTGGAAGGCATCATAGATACACGAGCCGGTATCTGTTTCAGCTTTTTCATGCGATAGCCCAATAACAGAATAATAAGAAATGTGGCTCCAAGCACCGTCATGTATATCCTGACCCATCTTCGGAAAACCGGGCCTGTGAGTGAATCAAAACGCCCGGGACTGCCAGAAAGCTCAGCATTCACCCACGTTTCAGGATAGCCAAAATCACTATATCCGGACATATTGAAAGGCCAGTACCTTTTGGCTTTTTCTACGTAGGTAGTCAATCCATCGAGTGAATAGTCCATGTCATTGCAGCACAGGTCAAGTTTGAATTTTAAACCGGTCTCTGGTTTCAGCCCTATCGCTGCAAAAGGTATGGCAAGCTCAACTATATAGCCATTATCTTCAGATTTATCGTTCAACGAACCATCTATTCTGACCTTGTATTGATAATAAACATTTTGTCCGGTTGTTTTGGGAACCATCAGGGTATCTCTTTCAATCAACTCCTTGTCCCCCCGAAAAGCAATACTATTTCCTGCAACGTCAATTGAAAACTGATAATCATTGATATCCATTTTCAATTCGGTGTCGAACCGGGTATCAATATAAACCTCAATGCCATCATTCAGATGAATATCAGGGTATTTACCATCGTGGCCGGCCTGGGCAAAAAGATGCTTGTCGGTTACCTGAAAGGCAAAGTAGAGGTTCACGAGGTCCCAGCACATCCATACTTCAACTTCATTTTTTGAGAGTGGAGCCATGGTCAGGGAGTAGTTAAAGGAACCATCGAAAAAGGCCATCAGCGGTCTGTTAGGCACTGGATTTAATTTTTCCAGGGTATCTGTAAAATAAACAGATAAAAATCTTCTCCAATCATTCAACTTTCCATCAATAGTAATTGAATATTTTGAATAAGGGATGTTGAGAACTTCCTGCTTTTTTGGCAGGGAAAATCCACTAATGATCAGAATTGACGTGCAGATCAGATATAACCTCATTGTTTCAATAAGTCAGAGCAAAGAGATTGCTAATTTAGCAATTTCTTCTTTGGTTTTAAAAATATATTCAAGAAGTTTGTATATTTGGAACATCAACTTCATAGCTATGAACAAGATTATTTACACCAGCCTGGTTCTGACAATAACCCTTTCATTATCTACATTTTCGCAACCATTTTCAATTGGTCAGATTTCCGCTACTTACACTGATCCCGACCGCAACAACCGATCCGTTCCAACCCAGATATTCTATCCGGCAGTGACATCCGGCTCCAATGTGCCTGTTTCTGAAGGAGAGTTTCCGGTCATTGTCTTCGGCCACGGATTTGTGATGGTGTATTCGGCCTATCAGTTTCTTTGGGAAGCGTTGGTCCCACTTGGATATATCGTGGCTTTGCCAACAACCGAGGGAAGTTTTTCGCCAAATCATCTGGCGTTGGGTCTGGATCTGAGGTTTCTGATTAACAAGCTGAAATCGGAGGGTAATGATCCATCCTCTCTCCTTTACGGACATGTTGCGGACAGTTCCGCCATCATGGGGCATTCTATGGGAGGCGGGGCTGCATTTCTGGCTTGTGAAAATTTCCCACAAGTCAGCACACTGGTTACCTTTGCTGCTGCTGAAACCAATCCATCGGCTATTCAGGCAGCCCAGAATATTACTGTTCCAACACTCGTTTTTTCGGGAAGCAATGATTGTGTGACCCCGCCACCCAATCACCAGATACCTATGTATGACAACCTGGCAAGCGATTGTAAAACCTTCGTTTCAATCACCGGTGGCGGCCATTGTTACTTTGCCAATTACAATTTCAATTGTGCTTTCGGAGAGTCAACATGCAGTCCTTCGCCAACCATCTCACGTGCACAGCAGCATGCCATCATCCTGGATCATCTTGTACCTTATTTCGATTACCTGCTGAAAGGAAATACAGAATCATGGATCACGATCAATAACCTTTTAAATAACCCGTCCGGGATCACCTCCTCGCAGGAATGCAACCTTAAACTATTTGATCTGAAGGTCTTACTTGAAGGCCCATTCGACAACGGATTGATGAACACTTCACTCAACAGTCAAAGTTTCTTGCCGTTATCACAGCCATATCAATCATCACCGTGGAATTACCCAGGCCAGGAGTCGGTTTCTGAAATCCCTGCCGGCGATGTTGTTGACTGGCTTCTGATCGAACTGAGAGATGCTGTAAATGCCTCTTCTGCAAACCTTTCGTCGGTAGTAGCCAGGAAAGCAGCGTTTATTGATGCCAACGGCAGCATAATTGATCATCGCACCCTGAAATATCCTCGATTTGATATAGATGTAAGCCAAAACTTATTTGTTGTGCTCAAACACCGAAACCATCTCCCCCTGATGAGCGCTTTTACGGTTGCCGGGATGGATGGACTATTTGAGTATGATTTTACCACTGACATTTTTAATAGTTATGGGGGATTAAACAGTGTAAGTGGACTTTCCGGCGGGAAATTCGGCATGATTGCCGGTGATATTGATGCCAACGGAGTAATTGATTCAAGTGACAAGACTATTTTATGGGAGAGCCAATCGGGCACTACCGGTTACCTCCGGTCTGACATTGATCTGGACGGGCAGACAGACAATCCTGACAAAAATGATCTCTGGCGTAAAAATTTGGGAAAATCGAGTCAACTTCCTGATTGATTCCTTCCGGGATCAGTGACTTCCGGTCATCAGTCAACGAATCCATTTTCAACAGCCCACCTTACCAGGCCTGCGGTGTTTTTGGCTCCGGCTTTCAGCATCAGGTTTGCGCGGTGCGTCTCCACGGTATGAAAACTGATGAAAAGCCTTTCGGCTATTTCCTGGCTTGAATATTCGTTACAGATAAGATTTAAAACTTCCCTTTCTCTTTTGGTTAGTTGGGCGAAAAGTTTTTTTTCAGCATTATGCGGTGAAGGCAGAAATAAATTGGCAGTCAAACGCTGATTCATATAGGTTTCACCTTCATAAACCTTGTGGATAGCTTCAACAAGTTCCTCCCTCGATGCGTCTTTAAGCAGGTACCCCCTGGCACCATTTTTCATCATATTTTTGATAAACCGCTTTTCGGCAAACTGCGACAATCCGATTACCCTGATGCCTGGATGCTTTTCAAAAAGTATTTTTGTACATTCAATTCCATCCAGTTCAGGCATGTTGATGTCCATCAGGATGATGTCGGGAGCAATTTTCTCTGCAATTCTCAGTGCCTCAATTCCATTGTGGGCCTCTGCAACTAGGTGAATTTCAGTCTGGTCTTCCAAAGCCGATCTTATACCATCAATCATCAACTGATGATCATCAACAACCATGATCCTGATCATATGCAAATTGATATAATATTACAGGTAAAAATAAGGATAATACCTTTAAATCACTTACTTTTTTATGGAAGGTATCGTTATGAAAACTGAAGTTCCTTTTCCGGGAGAGGATTCAATATTCATCTCTCCCTCCATGAAATTGACGCGTGAGCTGATACTTTTTATACCCAGGGTAGGGCCATCCATTACTCCTTCCGGATTGAATCCCTTCCCGTTATCGGCGTATTGAAGTGAAAAACGGTTATTATAGTTCATCACCAATGATATGTTTTTGGCATCAGCGTGCTTCAGTGTATTGTTGGCCAGTTCCTGGATGATCCGGTAGACCATGATCTGAAAATTCTCTGAAATTTTTGTATCGCCCTGGTGTATCTCTGTTTCAGCTTTGATAAGACCCGATTCATTGATGGATTCAAACAAATCTTCAACAGCAGCATCCAGGCCAAAGCGGATCAGGTTGCCAGGCATGATGTTGTGCGAGATCCGTCTGATGTCTCCTGCTGCTTTGTCCAACATATTCCGGGCCTGTTTTACCAGGTGGGCATGCTCTGGTTGCTGATCTTCAATTCTTGTAAACTGCAGTTTTACAGAGGAGAGCAGGACACCTATTCCATCATGCAGTTCCTGTGCCACCCGTTTCCGTTCCTCTTCCTGTCCCTCAACAAGCGCTCTGGCAGCGAGGACTTTCTTTTCCTCCTGAAGTCTCTGGATCTCTTTTTCTTTGAGAAGCCGGATCCTTTTGCTCTTTTGTTTTAAAACAACGAAAACAAAAAATGCTGTCAGCAAGATAAACAGAGCTCCAACGATTGAGGCATTCCGCTCTGTTGTCCTTTTTTTCAGGGCAATTTCTCTGAATAAAGCCTCATTTTTGAGCGTGAGTATCTGACTTTGATCCTTCTCTTTCTCGTACTTTTGCTCCAGATCAGCTATGATGGATACTTTTTCTATATTGTAAACCGAGTCTTTAACCGCGAAATATTTTTCCTGATAGTAATATGCATCTTTGAAGTTTCCATCAAGTGCATACGTACGGTAGATGTTGAAGTAGAGTCCTACATTATAATCCGGGTTATTCAAAGATTTCAACATCGTAAGGCATGAATCATAGATATTAAGCGCTTTGGCATAATTGCCCAACCGTTCCTGGATTACAGCCTGGTTTTTCATAGAATTAAATACACCTCCCAGATTTCCAATTCTGGTATGAATTTCAAGTGCTCTTGTAAAATGAGCATAAGCTTTATCATATTGTTGCAGATCTGCATACACTCCTCCCAGATTATCAATGGCAGATGGTAATTCTGAAACTAGATTGATGCGTTCAGCCAGATCTATGCTCTTGCTATAATAAAGAATTGCCTCTTCGTACATTTGTTTCCTGTAATAAGCCATGCCCATATTGTTGTATGCAGTTACCAAATAACGGTCATATTTCCGGGATTCATAGATATTGATTGCCGTTAAAACGTAGTTAAAGCCCTTATCGTAATTTCGTTCCCTAAAATGCAATAGTCCAATATTTGCAGAAGTCATCGCATATCCAATGCTGTCATTGACCTGCAGGAAATATCTCATTGCATCAAGATAGTAATACATGGCTGAGTCATTCTTACTCTGATGTGCAAATCGGAGTCCAACTTTGTTCCCGGCAATTGCCACTCCTTTGATATTTCCGATCTGCTTTTGCAATTCATAACCTTTTTTCAGGTATTTTATGCCTGTTTCGAATTGATTCCTCCTTCCTGCCAATGAACCCTTCAACACATATGTATTTGCGGTTAACAGGGTATCGTTTAGTTGACCGACCAATGGCTCAATGCGGGAAAGAACAATGTCAACAGAGTCAAGTTTGTGATGTGTAAAATATGCTTCACCCAGTTGGAGGTAGGCTTTGACAATTGCCTCGTCGTCATTTAGTTTTTCTGCCAGGTGGGATGCCATTCTGCCATGTGCAACCGATTTAGTAATATCATTTTGCCGATAAAATTCAGAAATCTCAATGAGCAGGTCCAATTTTGCAAAATCATCCTTTTCAACAGTCAATTGGTTGAGCAGATCAATCGGCTCAACTGAGCTTTGTGCCATTCCTTTGCAAAGGGTAAGACAAAAAGCAAGTATCAGCCATGTTCGGATTGGATTCAACTATTCCTATTTAAAAATAGATTATTTGTAATTTTATTATTCCGTTCCCTGTGATGTAATTTCAATTGCTCCACCATCAATACCAGATCCAGACCCGATGACAATTTTTACAGCATGAGGTTCTCCGTTCCATTCCAGTTCGTTTTCATACTCCTCCTGCCGGTCTCTATCCTGGCCTTCATCATCAAAAACTTCGTATTCAATTGTTGTTAGTTCTGCTTCTGATGTAATATCCGGACCTCTTAAACTTTTTCCTGCAGGCATTGAAACCACAAAACAGGAAAGTAATTTCAAATCCCCATTTACGATTTTGTAAAGGTAGGAATAAGGCTTGTAATAATTCATATAAATTTCATTTTGATTAGTTAATGATTTCAATTTCCGAATTTACTTCAGCATTCACCCTGATGGCTTTTACCCATCCCGGCAAATCCTTAAGTTGAAAGATCACACTTACCTCCAGATCAACGTCCGTTAGCTCCATCCCTGTGTCGGACAACAGGAGATCAAATTCGTAAATGCCATCTCCGGGTGGATTGTCATGATTTTCTACGGAGGCAATAACAGGTGAGATCAGTTGTTTTAGACCTGTAATGCCTGTTACGCGGAGCTGAACCAGTTCCGGGTTTTCCTGATCGCGCTGAACCATCAGGCCTTTTAATAATTTGATTTTCTTCATGTTTCGTAAACAAAATTATCTGATCCGTGTAATTGATCTGTAACAGAAAACCGCTAAAAGCAATAAATGGCTGAAAACCACTATTTTTTTTATTTCGGGAAATAAATTAATTTTGGAAATCAGCGTTGATGAAAGTTTTAAAAAATTAACATTGATTTCGAAAAGTCTGATCAAAGGAATCCGGTCACTCCGGCTGCAGAAAAACCGGCGAGAGCAGGGATTGTTTGTTGCCGAGGGACCTAAAGTAGTAACCGAGTTCATATCCGGTCCCTTCAGGATCAAATCCATCTTTGCAGTGGAAACATTTGCTGAACCCTTGCTTCAGGGTGATACGAAAACAGAATTTGTCCGTATTTCTCAGGATGAGCTTGAAAAGATCAGTATGCTGAAGACTCCGAATCAGGTTCTGGCGCTTGTACATCTTCCGGAATGGGGGCATTCACCACCTGACGCTCCTGATGACATGCTTCTGGTACTTGACAGGATCAGTGATCCGGGTAATCTGGGCTCCATAATCCGCACTGCCGACTGGTTTGGGATTAGGGATTTGGTTTGTTCTGAGCATTGTGTCGATATTTATAATCCAAAGGTGGTACAGGCAACCATGGGTTCAATAGCCAGAGTTAAGGTTTCTTACTGCACGCTGGATGAATATTTGATGAAACTACAGGGAAAAGTGGTAGTTTATGGAGCTGCGCTTGAAGGAAATAACCTTTATCTGCAAAAATTCCCAAAAAAGGCTATCATCGTCATAGGGAGCGAATCACATGGTATATCATCGAATCTGCATCCTTATATCTCTTCGATGATAACCATTCCGGGTTCAAAGGATCAGCCGGGCACTGGTCCGGAATCTCTGAATGCTTCGGTTGCGGCAGCCTTGATTTGCAGTGAATTCAGAAGGCAAAATGACTTTTTGTCCGGTTGACTCATTGTGAGCATCTTCAACAAATATCCTACTTTTGCGTTTTTATTGTTGCATATAATAAGAAAATCATGATTCAGGTATTACTGGTTTCAATCGTACTGATCGCTCTGGCATTTGCAGGGATTGCTATCAAAATGTTTATACAGAAAGGCGGTCAGTTCAAAAAATCATGCAGCTCAGTCGAAGGTTCGTCCGGTGAAAAGATTGGATGCGTGTGTGTCGGTGAAGACAATCCACAGAGTTGTGTCAATTTTGAAAAGCATCATCCGGATATGAAAAATTCCTGAATCAGCCATCGTTGGTGCTATTATTTTCTGCGCTCTCACTCTTCCTTTACCATGACCTCCCGGAAACCTTTGGACGAATATGTCTTGAGTGTCCCTTCACCTGCATCGGTATATATAAAATAAGCATCCAGACCTGGTTCGTTCGACAGTAACTCAATGGATTTTTCAAGACCCAGCACCATGAAGGCAGTTGCCCAGGCATCGGCTATAGCACAATTATCTGCAAGGACTGATACGCTCAGCACGGTATGCTGCACGGGAAATCCGGTAGCAGGGTCAATGGTATGTGAATATTTTGTCCCTTCTTTTTCATAGAATTTCCTGTAATTGCCTGAGGTTGCAATCGCTCTGTCCTTAAGCCTGATTACTGCTTTCAGTTCATCACCATAAGCTGCACCGTCGGAAGGCTTTTCGATACCCACTTTCCAGTGCTCTCCATCGGGCTTGACCCCTTTCCCCAGTACTTCGCCACCAACATCTACCAGATAATTGATGATGCCTTTTGTTTCAAGGAATTCCCCGATCAGATCAACAGAATAACCCTGGGCGATTGCGTTGAAATCGAACTGAATCCCGGGATCTTCTTTGTAAATGTTGCCATTGTCGAGATATACTTTATTTAAACCTGTTATCATGAGCAAACTGTCTGCAACGCTTTGATCCATGGGAATCCCGTTTTTAAATCCAAAACCCCAGGCATTCACCAGTTGTCCGACGGTTGGATCAAAAGCGCCTCCTGACTTTTCATTAATTTCTTTTGACATGTCAAACAAGGTTATAAACACTTTGTCGGGGATAACCTCCAATTCATTCCGGTTGATTCTGGAAATAACCGAATTTGGTTCCCACAAAGAAGCACTCATGTCAAAGTCTTTCAGGATTTTTACGACCTCCTCCTGTAGATCCTGTCCTTTTTGATCATAATACGATACCATGAAATAGGTTCCCTGGGCTTCCCCCATGAACTTCACAAGTTGTAATTTTTCAGGTTGATTGCATTGGGTAAACAATGTCATAATGATCAACAGCGAGAGGGTATTTATAGCAGGTCTCATGTTTTCAGGAATTTTTGCAAAGATAACCCTTCGTTTTTATATTATTCCCAACCTGGTCTTAACCCTTAAATAAAAAAATGCAATGAAGGATCCCAATGCAATCAGGGCACCTGTTGCATAGGAAATATCCTTTGAGAGTGCAAAACCTTCCGGAGCAAGTAAAAGGTATGTTGTAATGACTGCCGTCATAAACACTGCCGGAATGAGGGTAATCCAATAAAACTTATCTTCCCGGGACAAATAGACAGTGATTGCCCATAGTACGACCATTCCAAGGGTTTGATTGGCCCACGCAAAATAGCGCCATATAATGCTGAAATCAATCATGGTCAGTGAGAACCCGATGAGAAAAAGCGGAATGCTGATGATCAACCTGTTTTTGACAGGACCTTGTTTAAATTTTAAAAAGTCTGCGACAATCAACCTGGCACCCCGGAAAGCAGTATCTCCTGAAGTGATGGGTGCTGCAACCACACCCAGCAGAGCGAGGACAGCTCCCACCTTTCCCAGCAATGACCGTGATATTTCGTTGACAATGAAAGCAGCATTTCCTTCATGTTCTGTCATCATTACATTCAACTCACGGATCCCACCAAAAAAGCTCATGCCGATGACTGCCCAAATCAGGGCAACAACCCCTTCGGAGATCATCGCACCATAAAATACCCTGCGACCATATTTTTCATTGGTGATACAACGGGCCATTAGTGGTGATTGTGTTGCATGAAATCCTGATATAGCTCCACAGGCAATGGTGATAAACAGCATCGGGAATATTGGAAATTGATCAGCATCTACATGATAATTCCGCATTGTGTTGAAGGTGAGTTCGGGTATGTGAAAACCCTTGACAAACAATGCTGTTATCAATCCAACGGCCATAATCAGAATACAAAATCCGAACAGTGGGTATATCTTCCCAATAATTTTGTCGATGGGAAGCATTGTTGCCATGACATAATAGGCAAAAACAATCCAGACCCAAAAAGTAACGGTCAATGAACCCGGAGTTAACCCAGCCAGAATTTTTGCGGGTCCCATGATAAAAACAGCCCCCACCATGACCATCAGAATCACAGTAAAGCCACGCATGAACTGTTTTGTTCCCGTACCGAGGTAAATACCTACAATTTCGGTAATACTAAGGCCATTGTGTTTGATGGACAGCATGCCCGAGAAGTAATCGTGGACGGCTCCGGCAAAGACAGATCCAAGAACAATCCACAGCAAGGCCACCGGTCCCCACATGGCTCCGGCAATAGCACCGAAGATTGGCCCCAGACCGGCTATATTCAGAAATTGTATGAGAAATATTCTCCACCAGGGCATGGGAATATAATCCACGCCATCCTGTAATTTGTAGGCTGGCGTTTGTCTGTTCCGATCAACTCCGGCAATTTTTTCAATGACCCTTGAATAAAACAGATAGCCCGATATCAGGGCCAAAACGGAAAGTATAAATGATATCATGGTATGAAAGATAATCTCACCCTAAAACTGTCAATAGAAATATTTTGTGAAATTATAAAAATGCCGGGAGCGTGTGTTTCTTTTTGATCATTTGTTTGATCATATTATTAAAAAAATGTTCCCTGCCGTATTAGAAGAGGTAGTTATTTTGCAATGAGCTGTCAGTCAGGAAAAGTTTGAATTTGCCATTGCAAGCTCATTTTTTCAGGGGAGGAAAATTCTGCACAGGAATATACAAAAAATAACTTATCAAAAGGTCTTGGTTAATAAAAAATATAATTCTACTTTTGCAGCCCAATTTTCGGGAGTAAAAAAATTGAACATTAATCTGATATTTGAATGAATACGTTAAGTTATAAGACGGTCAGCGCCAATAAAGAGACGGTGAAAAAAGAGTGGGTTTTGATTGATGCTGAAGATCAGGTTCTCGGCCGGATGGCTTCAATAGCAGCCAAGTTCCTGAGGGGGAAATTTAAAACCAATTTCACACCGCATGTTGACTGTGGTGACAATGTGATCATCATCAATGCCGAAAAGTTCAAACTCACAGGCAATAAATTCACAGATAAGGAATATGTGAGGCATAGCGGTTATCCGGGTGGCCAAAGAATCACTTCTCCGGCTGAATTATTGGTAAAAAAGCCAACCGCTGTCGTTGAGAAAGCCATTAAGGGTATGCTTCCGAAGAACCGGCTCGGCAGTGAGATATTCAGGAACCTTTATGTTTATACCGGCCCTGAGCATCCGCATGAAGCTCAAAAACCAAGAGTAATTGATTTGAAAGCAATTAAATAATAAATATGGACGTAATTAACGCAATCGGAAGACGTAAAACGGCGGTTGCCCGTGTCTATCTAAAAGAAGGAAGTGGCAAAATTACTATCAACGACAGGGATGTAAAAGATTATTTTACACTGGCAACCTTACAGTATGTTGTTCACCAACCCTTTGATATTACTCAGAACACAGGAAAATTTGATGTTCAGGCCAACCTCGATGGCGGAGGAATCACCGGCCAGGCGGAAGCGCTCAGGTTAGGGATTTCCAGGGCATTGATAAAAGTTGACCCGGAACTCAGGCCGGCACTGAAAGCAAAAGGCCTGCTCAAAAGAGACCCCCGGATGGTCGAACGGAAGAAATATGGGCAGAAGAAAGCACGTAAGAAATTTCAATTTAGTAAGCGTTAAGATATTAACCATGATGTTTAGTATCTAAATTGCCCGGACCATCCGAACCGCTGATCATTGATCCTATTCTTACCGGAAAAAACAATCAGCAGGGATGCTACCCGGCAATTGCTTTAATCAGAATGTAAACATTATAAACAATTATGGCAAGAACAACTTTTAATGAATTACTGGAAGCAGGTGTTCATTTCGGACACCTGAGAAGAAAATGGAACCCCCACATGGCTCCCTATATCTTTATGGAGAAAAATGGGATTCATATCATTGACCTGTACAAAACCTCGGCGAAAATTGAAGAGGCAGCCTCTGCAATCAAACAAATTGCGAAATCAGGAAAAAAAATCCTTTTTGTAGCTACAAAAAAGCAGGCGAAGGAAATTGTTGCCAACAATGTAAAGAGGGTAGGAATGCCTTATGTTACAGAGCGTTGGCCTGGTGGCATGCTGACCAACTTTGCAACCATCCGGAAAGCCGTACGGAAAATGGCATCTATTGACAAAATGATGACCACCGACTCATATAATATTTTGTCGAAAAGAGAACGGTTACAGGTTCAGCGTGAAAGGGCAAAACTTGAGAAGCAGCTCGGGTCCATTGCCGATCTGAACCGGCTCCCATCTGCCCTCTTTGTGGTTGACATCAATAAAGAACATATTGCTGTGGCTGAAGCCCGGAAATTGAATATACCAACCTTTGCTATTGTGGATACCAACACAGATCCAACCAAGGTTGATTTTCCGATCCCTGGAAATGACGATGCTTCCAAATCAATTGATCTGATTACCTCTATTATGGTTAAAGCAGTTGAAGAAGGGTTGGTTGAACGCAAACTCGATCGTGACAAACGGGCTTCTGAAAAGGGGGACGAGGAAGAGGGAATCATGATTAAATCCAAAGTGCTTGAAGAGGTTGAAGAAGATGAAGATGAAAAAGCCATCATTGCTGCCAAGGCTAAAGAGGTAAAAGGTGTCAAGATCAAAGGATCAGATGATGAGCCGGTGAAAGAAAAAGAGCGGAGACCAAGAAAAGTCATTGCAAAACCTACCAGGAGAAACCCCAAGAATTAAATTGATAATTGAATAATTTTTTCAAAATCTGAGATATGGTGAATATTACAGCAGCAGAAGTTAACAAACTGCGACAAATGACTGGTGCCGGCATGATGGATTGCAAAAAGGCGCTGATAGAATCGGGTGGAGATTATGAACTGGCCATTGATATCCTGCGGAAAAAAGGACAGAAAGTTGCCAGTAAAAGGGCCGACAGAGAAGCCAATGAAGGCATTGTTCTGGCAAAATCAACAAAAGATCAGAAATTTGCTGCACTGATTATGCTTAATTGTGAAACAGATTTTGTTGCAAAAAATGATGAATTCACAGGATTTGCCAGAAAGATAATGGAAACTGCACTGGCAGAGCAACCCAGGAGCATTGATGAACTCAAACAACTCATTGTTGATGGACTAACTATTGAGTCAGGCATTACAAATATGGTGGGCAAAACCGGTGAAAAAATGCAATTGGGAGGTTATGAATGGATTGAATCTGAAAGGGTTTTTTCTTACAACCACATGGGAAATAAACTTGCTACTATAGTGGGCCTGAATAAAGCGGAAGGTACCGATGAGGTTGGTCCTCAGCTTGCCATGCAGGTGGCAGCCATGAGTCCTGTAGCTATTGATAAGGACGATGTTCCCCAAAAGGTAGTTGATAAAGAGATTGAGATTGGAAAGGAACAGGCCCGTGAAGAGGGAAAACCAGAGGAAATGCTTGAAAAAATTGCACTTGGAAAACTTAACCGGTTTTTCAAGGAGAATACCTTGCTGAATCAGGATTTCGTCAGGGATACAAAAAAAACCGTAGGGCAATATTTGAAAGAGGTCGACAGTCAAATTAAAGTGACTGGTTTCAGCAGACTTAAATTGGGAGACTAATGATGGCGACACTAAAAAAAACAGGCTTTGGATTCAAAGCCTGTTTTTTTTATCCCAATTGCTGTGAAAATTATCGGTTTAACTTTTCCTTAATGATATCTGCGATCTTTTTATTGTCAGCTTTTCCGGCAATTTTTTTACTTGCAAGGCCCATTACTTTTCCCATGTCCCTGATTGAACCAGCACCGGTTTCGGCAATGATGTCATCGATTATTTTATGGATCTCATCCCCGGTCAGTTTTTCAGGGAGATATTTTTCAATGATCTGCATCTGAGCAATCTCTTCTAAAGCAAGGTCTTCTCTCCCCTGTGATGTATATAATTCAGCTGATTCTTTCCTTTGCTTTACCAACTTCTGAAGGATTTTAATTCCGGTTTCATCACCCAAACCATCACCTGCGGCACCCTTTTCAGTTTTGGCCAACAGGATGGAAGATTTTATGGCCCTGAGTGCATCCAGCCTGTTCTTTTCCCTTGAGCGCATAGCTGCCTTTATGTCTTCATTGATCCGGCTTTCAAGATCCATGATATAAGGTTTTAATCTACATTTTTATGTAAAAATGAGTTATTTGATTTGATCTCTCCCTGATGATCATCGCCTTCGCCCAGGGTGTACGTAGCTGCTTCCTGTTCAGAAGAGTGTTTCACCTCCGGTAGTTCAATATTTCGCCTGATGTAAGCCGGAGTCCGTTCCATTTCATCAATTTCCTGAGGAGTCCGGATTTTTATGCTTAATTCCTTCAATCGCTGAATGCGCTCTCTGGATTTTTTTTCGATCTCATCTTTTTCACAGTCATATGATGCCGGAGAAGAGTTCTCCCCGTTGAAATGCCTTGATTTGGAAGGTTTTTGATCCAAACCGGTATTACCGGTAGCCTCAACTGATACTTCCGGTTTTGATATGACCT
>JBLRXC010000017.1:0-36846 GCA_047920975.1 Bacteroidales bacterium
ATTCTTCTATCCTGAATGTTCCGAAGACTTTTGCTGCTAAACACAACTTATATTTGATTTTTAAGTATAAATGGTCAGGTTTCAGATATGCATTCAGTTTTCAATCATCCTGTTATCAGAACTGTGACGCTGATGGCTTTTCTTTCAGCAGGCAGTTTCATGGCTTACCCGCAGATGGGAAGTACTTCTGTTTCTGAGGTCTTTAAATCTGCTTCGGTATCACTTGCTGCCAATGCGCCTGATTCCGCCCTCATGATTTTAAGGGCAGTTGATCAGGAGTGGCTGAAAGGAAAAAATCCTGAATGGCTTGGAGCATATTACCTCACCTCAGCAAAGGCTTATCAACTCAAGGGGATAACCGATTCAACCGCCAAATACATCAACCTTGCTGATTCGTTATACAACAGGGGTTCACTGAAAAAAAACGATCTGATAGGCGATCTTTATTTCCTGAAGGGATGGATTTTCCTGAGGATGAGGAATCTGGATTCCGCAGGCATTTACTTCAACAAAGCACTGGAAACGGCCATTGATCATCAGATGGACAGCCTGGCTTCCCTTGCCTACAGATCCCTCGGGAACATGAATCTGGCCAGCCGTGATTATCCGGCAGCTCTTGCATTCTATGATCAGTCGTATGGGGTGGAAACACACAGGCAAAACTTTTCAGAGACCAATATTGCCGCCATTTTTCAGAACAAGGGCATCATCTTTGCCGCCCTCGATAACCATGACAGCGCAAAATACTACTTTGAAAAATCCCTGAAGCTGAAAGAAAAAATTCAATCTTCAACCGATCCATCCCTTGCAACCAGTTTTATGAATTATAGCAGGTTTCTCCTGATCAACGGTGAACTGGCAGAAGCACTTGTTTATATTACCAAAGCAGAACGGATATATCTATCCAGCCTCGCAGAAGATCATCCCGATCTGGCACTCCTCTATCTTAACAAGGCCTCGCTATTAATCCTATTGAGCAGGTTTGAAGAGGCCCTGACCTACCTTGAACTTGCATACCGGATAAAAAAGGCCCAGTTAAACCCCAACGATCCAACACTCATTAAATTATACAACAATATGGGGATCGTTTACGAGAGTCTTGGCAACTATAGTGATGCGATAAAATATTTAGAAGCATCCCTGGCTGGCAACCTTGATCCGGAAGAAAAAGTAAAATCACTGCGGTGGTTGGCATCATGTTATGCAAATCTTGACAGTCTAAATAAGGCCAACGCATTATATTTAATGGCAATCGTTGTAGCAAGTGAACACCTTGGAGAAAACCACTGGCAAACAGCAGCAACATATCATCGATACGGCTCTTTTTTGAATTCAACTGATGAATTGCATAGCAGTTTATTTTATTTGGAGAAATCACTTGAAGGTTATAAAGAAATATTTGGATCAAAAAACCGTGATGTTTCCAATGTTCTGACCTCCATCGGACTTCTTTATGAGAACATGGGGGATCATCAAACTGCATTGCAGTACTATCAGGAAGCCCTTATCTCTTTCCTCTCATTTTTTGAAGAAGCGGATTATTATCAAAATCCGGATTTGGATAAAATTGAACCTGATCTCAATATTTTCAATGCACTCTACAACAAATCATTTTCATTTTATAATATGTATAAAATGAAATCAAATGATTTCAATGACCTTGAGGCCTCTTTTAAAACGATTGGACTGACAGTTGAACTCTATCAGAATATTACCACCGGATTAGACTCTGAAAATTCGAGGCTTTTACTGACAAGCCGTGTCAATGAGATCTACAACCTGGCTGTTAAGGTTACTGCTGAAATTTACAATTTAACAGGAGATCCTGCATATTTGAATTTAGCTTTTACTTTCTCGGAAAAGAGCAAGGCTTCGGTTTTGCTTTCCCTCATCAGGGAAACAGAGGCCATGAAAATTGGTAATATCCCGGAACCATTAAGGATCAAAGAAATTGAAACAAAAAGTGAAATTGCGCACTACCGGAACCTGATCTTCGAGGAGAAGCAGAAACCAGAACCTAACAACACAAGAATCGGACAATGGCAGACAACCCTCAATAACAAAAGACTGGCATACGATAGTATAATTGCTTTGCTGAAAAAAGACCACCCTGAGTACTATAATCTGAAATATAATTTTGAAGTCGTCAGTATTCAGGAGATTCAAAAAAGGCTGCATCAGGAGGCTGTGCTCATTGAATATAAACTGGTAGATTCTGTTTTGTATTCATTTATTATAAAAAAGGATGAGGCTATACTGACAGAGGTCTCGTTTGAAGAAGGATTGGTTGCAGAAGTCGAACGCTACATCTCATTGATGAATACATTTCCTGATGTCACCAATGTTCATAAAAACAGTCTTGAATTCGCCGTTTTGGGAAAAAATCTTTATGATAAGCTGTTCCCTCTCACGATTTCCCCACAGTCAGAACTTATGATCATACCCGATGACATACTTGGTTACCTGAGTTTTGATGCACTTGTAACAGACTATCCGCAGTCTGGGCCATGTGATTTCAGAAAGATTCAATATCTGATTCAAAAACATCCAATTTCATATGGGTACTCTGCAACACTGATATTCAATGAAAACAACACACAAACCCGGAAGAAAAACCTGTTGGCAATGGCGCCTGTTTATCCTGACAACAGTACAAATAGCGGGTTTGAAGATACAACCATGCGTAATTTGACAAAGCTATTGACGCCTCTTAAATATACTCTCCTTGAGGTAGAGAGTATTTCAAAAAAATTCAAAGGCAGATCAATGACAGGCATTGATGCAACAGAAAGCAATTTTAAAGCGAAGGCATCTGCCTACAATATCCTGCATTTTGCAATGCATACCCTGATTGATGATGACAATCCCTTTGCATCCAAGCTGGTCTTTTCGCTTGAAGGTGACACCATTGATGACGGGTTCCTGAACACTTATGAAATCTATAACCTCGAACTCAATGCTGAGCTCGCCGTTTTAAGTGCCTGTCAGACAGGTGCAGGCAAGTTGAATAAAGGTGAAGGGATCATGAGTCTTGCCAGGGGATTCCTTTATGCCGGTGTTCCGGGTATTGTCATGACCCTTTGGGCGATTGAAGATATTTCCAGTGCAGAAATTGTCACTTCTTTTTATAATTATCTTCAAGCGGGTTTGAAAAAAGACCATGCACTGAGAAATGCAAAGCTGGATTATCTCAGCAACGCCAATCAACTTCAGGCGCATCCCTATTTCTGGGCAGCTTATGTCCAGATTGGAAACAATGAACCACTCTCAGTAAAAAAAATCAACTACTTCGTTTATGGCATTCCTTTGTTATTCATGATTCTCGCAGGAATATTGATGATGAGAAGATATAAAAAAAGCAGGCTGTAAGTTCCAACCTGCTCGCTTGTCAATTGCTTTTCTTTTTAATTGATGTACCGTATAATTTCCTTGGCCTGGTCGGCATAATAGCTCTCACTTGCTGAAATTCTTGCGAACTGTTCCAAAGCTGCAGACTTCTGGTTATTCATGAGGAATATCAGACCCAGATACCATTCAGCCTGCTCAACGAAAAGATTATCAGCATCATTTATGACAAATTCAAATGATTCAACGGCTTTCGAAAACTGTCCAAGCTCAATATAGCAAATTCCGGAGTAGAATTTTGCAATAATTTGATTATCAAGAGAGTTAAAATATTTCAGGGCATTCTCATAATTATTTTGCTGGTAGAGATTAAAGGCCTCTTTCAATACGTCATCGCCTGTGAATTCCATTGACCTAACCTGCAGGATTGGCTGAGCCGGTTTATAATATTTACTGATTAACCTTTCCGATGAATAGGGTTTGTTGGACAAAATATACCACAAGCCACCCACAACTAAGATCAGAGAAAATGATGCGGTGGCGAGATGCCAGGTTTTCAGTAAATCTTTCTGAGGACTCACCCTTGATAATTTACGTGAATCTTCCTTAAACTGGTTCTGCAACTTTGCCCTGAGCTCTGAGAAGTGTTTATCCCTGATAGCCATATTTATTTCTTTTCTGAACTCGTACTCAGCATTGATGTCATCATTGGATAGTACTTCCGCTTTGAATTTTTCAGCATCTTTATCCGACAGATTTCCATCTATCAATTCTTCAATTGTCAGAATATTTTCCATCCTTAATTTTTGTTTGTAATACTTGTTGATTAAATAGTTCTCTAAATTTCGGATCGTTCTTTATACTTTTGATCAGTTTTTCTTTACAAAGGTATTTGCGTTTTTTTGTATATTGTTCACTTTTATAACCTAAAATCCCGGAAATATCTTTTAAAGGGATACCAGCCAGAAACATTTCAAGAATTTTTTGACAATTATAACTCAACTTGCTGAAATGGTCCTGATAGAGTTTGTACCTTTCATTAACCTTATCCAATAACAGCAAATCGCCATCCAGTTCAAGATCATTAAAGACTTCCTGGGTTACATGATTCAGCAAGCGCCTCTTCTCCAATTGTTTAAGCCAAAGCAACCGGCAAACAGCATACAAATAAGTATTAAAAGAACAATTCAGTGCAAGCTTGGTTTGTTGAAGTTTTTGATAAATGACTAAAACTGCGTCCTGATAAATATCCTGTGCATCTTCTTCAGCACCCTGATTCTGGAGTATAAAACCCTTAATCTGCGGAAAAAATGCCGTATAAATATGATCAAGAACTTTGGTGTCTCTCTCCTTAATCCCGTTCAAAATTCCTTCAACTGTATATTCTTGCACCATTGCTTTTATTAATTCCGGATTACCTCAAAAGGTTACCCTTGTTTTTTTATTTTTTTGCTATTTTGCAACTCCTTCCAGCATATATTGCTGAATTTCATACCTTTAAGCATATGATTTTATTTCTCTCTTCTGCCATTAATATCGTATCAAGGAACTTAAACGATTAAACCAAAAAATGGTTTTACTTCCGGTGCTTATTTTTAGCGAATTATTTGTTCAAAAAATCCAGGAGTCTATGGCAAATTCCTGGTTTGAAATTATGAACGATCCATTAACCATTCCGGCTGATGGTTTTTAATTGTTCCGGAAGGAGAATCTGAAAAGAATTCAGATTAAAATCGATGATGCCATCTACTTTGAAATCTTTCAATATGCGTATCGCACTCTCTTTTGTCATAGCAGATAACTCAGCAATATCCTGCCTGTTCAGTGTTGTTTGAAACCGGTGTTTACAGTAGACCTCTTCAGAAAGATACAACAATGTTTCTGCGATTCGCCCCGGCATATTTTTTTGCGTAAGACTCTCAAACCGGTTCATGAGGTAAATCGTGGAACTATTGATGTACCTTATGAATTCAAAAGCAAAATTGCTGTTTGTCCTGATTATTTCTTTTAAAATCTGTACATCAAAAAGGCATGCCCTGATTGGAGTGATGGCGGTAATTGTATAATGGTGCCGGAAATCAACAGCAAATCCCGGGGCATCCAATAGTTCAGCAGGTTTTAATAGTTTTACAATAATGCTTTTATTTTGACTGCTTTCAATAGAGACCTTTGCCATTCCATCAGTGATGCAAGCCATATGTGTCAGAGGGCTTCCCTTTTTATAGATGATCTCTTTAGGATTGAAGAGCAACTCACATTTTCCTTTGTGCAAAGCATTAAATTCCTCATTGCTGAGAAGTTCAAAAAAATAAGGTTTTGCCTTACAGTCAGAGCAATTAGGGCCTGTTTGAAACTCGGATATAAACATATTTCCTTTTTAAGCCAGGATGTAAAAGTAATAAAATTGATTTATATCAATCATATAATTGCTATATATTATATTTCTTCCGGATATCAATCAATGTCTAAATATATGTAATTCCATAAATACTTTATAATATTGTGCAATAATTTACTAAAAACAATCCTATGAAAAAATTAAATTTAATTTATTGTTTGAGCCTTTTCATTATTGGGCTGGTTGTTACAGCTTCATGCACAAAGGAAGGTCCTGCCGGAAAGGACGGATTGGACGGAGAAAAGGGAATTGATGGCAATGATGGCACAGCCACATGCATCCAGTGTCACGACAATTCACAGACGATTTTCTCAAAATCTATTCAATGGGAAGCTTCTACGCATGCAACCGGTGGTAATTTTGATCGCAATGGAACTGATTGTGCACCTTGCCATACAAGTCAGGGATTTCTGGAAAGAATGGATGCAGGGACAATGACAACAGCGGCTGCGATTAGCAACCCCAATCCTGTGAATTGTTATACATGTCATGAAATCCATCAGACTTTTACACCGGCTGACTGGGCATTGACCCATACCGATGCTGTTGATTTCTGGCATACGGCCGGATCCAATGCATCATCTGATTTTGGCAGTGGTAATCTCTGTGCCAATTGTCATCAGGCCAGAATAGCCACACCATTTCCAGAACTTGGATCAACGGAAGTATATAGTGTGACCAATTTTCGTTACGGTCCGCATTACTCTCCTGCCGGCAACATGATTGGCGGACTTGGAGGTTACGAAGTTGCCGGAAATGTACCCTACACCAACTCTCCTCACTCAAATGTTGAGAATGGATGTGTTACTTGCCATATGGGTGAAGCTATCGGAGTTGCATCCGGCGGACACCAGATGAAATGGAACACCAATGGTTGTATTAAATGTCATCCCTCTGGGATTCAGGCTGAATTAGATATCCTTCAGGCAGAGTTTGCAGGTTATATGACAACGCTCAATGCATTGCTGTCAGACAAAGGAATTATTACAGAAGATGGATATCTGATGGGTAATGACGGTATCAACAGGGCTTCTGCCAACAACCCTGCCAATCTCACAGCCAATGAGCTGGGTGCATTTTACAATTACAAATTTGTTTATTATGATCACAGCGGCGGGGTGCATAATTATAAATATGCAAGAGCCTTATTGTTAAATACTATTGACGCAATTCAATAATTAACTGTAGAAGATTATCAGGAAGTATCTCCGTAATAACGGAGGTACTTGTCTTTTTACAACTGAAGAAAATAAAATTCAAGGACATGAAAATGATGTTGATCAGAAAGTGTTTTTTCGTTTTGGTATGTTTATCAGTATTATCTGCATGCGAATATGAGTTTATCGAAATCCCGGGACCACCGGATGATGATAATCTTCCCGCTGTAAGTTTTTCAGCACAGGTTGCCCCAATCTTTGCACAGAACGGTTGTACGAATTGTCATGGAGGCGGAACATCCCCAAACCTGACTGCCGCACAAGCCTATAACAGTCTTGTTACGATGAATCTTGTGGTACCTGGAAATCCTGAAGAGAGCAAAATTTATACTTATCCACATCCTGTGACAGGAACGCATAATTCTAAATACAAGACAATCGGCGATGCCAATACAATTTATGCATGGATAAAAAATGGAGCAGAGAATAATTAACTGTTAATGAAATAAAACATGAAGAAATATATTTGTTTACCTTTTGTCATCCTGATCATTTTTTTTCACGCAAATGCCCAGCAGGGTGAGGTAGAAAAAGTTAAAGATCTGCCGGTCAGGGCACCATTTGCTAGTGGTATACTTATTGATAATCAAACCAATTTAATCCCTGTGGAAGGAACCCTCGAAATGCTGATCCAGCATAGATTCAACAACATGGACAACGGAATATCCGACCTCTGGGGCATTTACTCTCCCGGTGGGAATATCCGTATCGGGTTCAATTACAGCATTCTGAACAGTCTGATGGTAGGTTATGGCCTTACCATGAATAAAATGTACTCAGATTTTCAGGTTAAGTGGAATGTCGTCCAGCAAACAAGAAAAAACACGATCCCTGTTGCAGTTACCCTTTATGGTAACATGGCAGTTGACGGCAGAAATGATGAGGTTTTTGGAGAAGCCTACAAATTTACCAACCGGATGTCCTATTTCAGTCAATTAATAATTGGTCGCAAATTCAATGAGTGGTTGTCATTGCAGGCCACAGGAAGTTTTACCCATTATAATAGTGTAGATCCTGACCTGGATCACGACAAAATTGGTGTAGGCTTTAACGGCCGTGCAAGGGTTTCACCACAGGGAGCCATCATTTTCCAATATGATGCCCCGCTTAAAGTCAAGGCCATAACAGAACAACATAATTTTAATAATCCTCCAAAACCAAATTTTGGAATTGGTTATGAAATTGCCACAAGTACCCACGCTTTTCATATCTTTGTTTCTTCAGCCAATGGGATCATTCCGCAGGAGATTTATATGTATAACAGAAAAGATTGGAGAGATGGAGCTGAAGGTCTTGCATTTGGATTTACCATAACGCGCCTTTGGAGCTTTTAAAATATATGTTTAATTTAAATTTTAGTGAAATGAAGTATTTAATGATTCTAACGTTGGGTTTAAGTAGTTTACTACTCCTATCATTCATGGTTCCTCAGGAAAGATCTACCAAGCCATGGGATATTCCGGCTGAATATATGAAAATGAAAAATCCTCAGGCACCGGATGATGCTGCGATGATTAATTTAGGAAAAACTGCCTATGCAAAGCATTGCAGATCCTGTCATGGCAATATGGGACTGGGTGATGGACCCAAAGCCAAACAATTGGAGACACATCCGGGTGATTTTTCATCAGCAGAATTTCATGCCTTGAAAGACGGTGACATGTATTACAGATCTTTCATTGGCAGAGATGAAATGCCAAATTATGAAAGCAAAATCCCTGATGAGGAAGAACGCTGGGCCATCATCACATACATGAGAGCAACTTTTAAGAAGTAGGAATTTGTAAAAGCCGGTTAATCTTCATAAAATTGCCGGCTTTTTTACATCAGTATTTTAAACATGCTAAAAGGTTCCTTGATTATCTTAAAATCAGGTTACAGGTTATTTATACCTATTTTAAATTTGTTGTTTGTTATTTCACTGACCGCGGCATCTGATGAATTCCAGCACACGCTTGATCCGGAATCACAGAAGTGCTTAAACTGTCACAGTGCAATGAGATATGATTTTACGGATCCTCAATCCGGTGAATCTGTCTCACTTAAAATGTACGAGGAATTAAGGATTGACCAGGATGCATATGTAACTGCAGCACATGGGGGATTTTCTTGCACTGATTGCCATTCACCAGACTATGAAACACATCCGCATCCTGTCAGTGTAAAATTTGATTTTCAGTACTCCTGCCTTGACTGCCACGGCAATGATGATCACTATGCCCGCTTCAATTTTGAAACGATTGAAGAAGAATTTAACGTGAGCATCCATGGAGATCAGCACATTGAAAATTTCAGTTGCTGGAGTTGTCACAATCCCCACACCTATAAAGTAACAGCTCGTGAAGGAGGAAGGATAAAAGATATTGTTGCCTACAACAATGCCATGTGTCTGAATTGCCACGGCGATATCAGCCATTACGCCGTGCTGATTGAGAGGCAGTTAACAAATATGCTTTCAAAACACGAATGGCTTCCCAATCAGAGTCTGCATTTTCGCAAAGTCAGATGTATTGATTGCCATGCTGCAGTGCATGATGACCTGCTCGTTGCACACCATGTCCTTCCTGCCAGCGAAGCGGTCAGGAACTGCGTGGATTGCCACTCAACCAATTCCATTTTAATGGCCTCCCTTTACAAACATCAGATTGTTGAGCGGAGGAATAAGTACGGATTTTTCAATGCAGCTATGACAAGTGATGCCTATATCATTGGTGCCAATCGCAACTACTACTTCAATGTGGCCAGCATTGTCATTTTTGGGCTCGTTCTACTCGGAATTGCGATTCATGCATCCCTCAGGTATATCAATTATAAGCGGAGAAAATGAAATCAAAGAAATTATATTTATATCCGCTTTGGTTGCGGATTTGGCACCATTCCAATGCGGTTCTGATGATCCTGTTGATTATAACCGGTATCAGTATGCAGTATTCCAATCCGGATTATCCACTCATTAGATTTGATATTGCTGTCAGTATACATAGCAATGCTGGGATTTTATTGACCATTTCATACTTCCTTTTCCTGTTCGGCGTATTGTTTACTTCTATTGGCCGGTATTATGTATTGAAAACAGAAGGATTTTTTACTGCATTTGCAAGCCAGATGAGATATTACCTTTATGGGATTTTCCGTGGAGAAAGGAGTCCTTTTAAAGTTTCTCAAAAGGAAAAATTCAACCCGATCCAATTAATTACCTATAATCTGATCATGCATGCCATCACACCATTCACATTCATAACCGGGTGGGCACTGATTTTTCCTGAAACCATTGTGCTGGATGTTTTTGGATACAGTGGAATTATGCTGACAAGTCTGGTTCATTCCATTGCAGGGTTCTTTATTTCTATTTTTCTGATCATTCACCTATATGTCATCACACTGGGTCCTTCTCCAACAGGTAATTTTAAAAGTATCATCACAGGTTACCATGAAGCTCATGATCATCCAGATGAGCTTGATAGCAAGACAAATGAGTGAAATGACTCCAATTGAAATAGAGACAACAAGCCTGCTCTGTTGTTCATGAGATTTGACTTCCGGTCAAAACCATGTGTTGTTAGATCCAAGTCCGTGCAAGGTTTTTTATTTAAATATTTAAAATTGATACCATGAAAAAGTTCTCCCTTCCCCGCTCTTTTTACAATTGGACCTCAATGGCAGGCGCTACCCTGGCTCTCATTAGTCTTTTCATGATTGTTTTCCTTTTTGTCATTTCATTAATTTTTGATCAGGGCGGCTCTTATTTAGGGCTTTTCATATTTATTGTTCTTCCGGTTTTTCTGGTTATTGGTCTCCTTTTCATTCCTATTGGGATGTATTTTCAACACCGGAAAACCAAACAAATTAAATCGACCCCAGAGAAAACATGGCCTGTTTTTGACCTGAATCAGAAACCAACACGAAATGCGACCATGATTTTTGGAATCGGGTCACTGTTTTTCCTTTTGCTATCGGCCGTTGGGAGCTATGAGGCTTTTCATTTCACCGAGTCTGTAGAATTCTGTGGAACAATATGTCATAAAGTAATGAAACCTGAGTATGTCGCTTATCAGCATTCATCGCATGCCCGTGTTGCGTGTGTTGATTGCCATGTTGGTTCAGGAGCTGATTGGTATGTGAGATCGAAGCTTGCTGGCTTGTACCAGGTTTATGCAGTAACTGCCGGTGTTTATCCTAAGCCAATCCCCACCCCCGTGCGAAACCTTAGACCTGCAAGGGAAACCTGCGAAGAGTGCCACTGGCCTGATCAATTTTATGGCAGAAAGATGGTGATTGAGCGGCACTTTCTACCGGATGAAGAAAATTCAGAATGGGATATTTACCTGCAGATGAAGATAGGCCCCAAGCACCGTGCACACGGGTTGCAGGAAGGAATCCACTGGCATATCAATCCGGATGTGAAAGTTGAATATATATCCACTGACCGTGAGCGGCAGGTTATCCCCTGGGTTCGGTATACAAATTTATCTACGGGCGAGATGCATATATTTGAAGATGAAGACAATAAAATTCCTGTTTCAGAACTGGCCAGTCATGAAATCCGCACCATGGACTGCATGGATTGCCACAACAGACCTTCACATGATTACAAAACCCCGGTAAGGTTCATCAACAACGCCATCACAGCCGGCCAGATTCCAAGAGAATTACCTGATATTAAATACCTTGCAATGGAAATCCTGGGCCGGGATTATCCAACAACCGACAGTGCCATGCGCACCATCGAATCTGAAATAAATGAATACTATGCCATGATGTATGAGGATATATACACTGGAAATTACGCAATGATTGAGCAGGCGATAACCGGAATCCAATCTGAATTTGGAAAAAATATGTTCCCTGAAATGAAAGTGAAATGGAATGTCTATCACAATAACATAGGCCATCTTGAATTCAATGGCTGCTTCAGATGCCATAATGATAAACATAGCACTCCAAAAGGAAGAATAATCTCTATGGATTGTAATCTATGTCATAATATTATTGGACAGGGTCTGGCTGATACCCTGAGGGTCGGTTCAATTTTTGACCAGTATGAATTTATTCACCCCAATGATCCAAACCAGGCGTGGAAGGATAAATTCTGTGTGGATTGCCACTGGGATTTGTATCAGCAATAGGTAGAGTGCAACACATCAATCCAAAGATTTTTCTGATGATATCATAGCAGGGTTCCTTTCAGAATTAATATAGCAATTGAAAAGTAAAGAATAATTCCGGTAACGTCAACAAGTGTAGCGACAAAAGGAGCAGATGAAGTAGCCGGGTCAGAACCAATCCGCCTGAGTATAAAAGGCAACATGGATCCTGCGATGGTTCCCCACAAAACAACGCCAACCAATGCTAATCCAATGGTTAAACCTATCAGCATCCAATACTCACCATAAAACTGAAAGAGCCATTCCCAGGCAGCTATGCGCAGAAAGCCAAAAGTACCCAGGATTGTACCCAATGCTAATCCTGACAAAACCTCACGGCGGATAACCTTCCACCAATCCCTCATGGTTAGTTCACCCACGGCCATAGCGCGGATAACCAGCATGGCAGCCTGAGAGCCAGTATTACCTCCACTTGAGACGATAAGGGGAACAAAAACAGCAAGAACAACAGCAGAAGCAATGGCATCTTCAAAAAAACCCATTGCACTTGCCGTGAGCATTTCTCCAAAAAAAAGTAAAATCAGCCAAAATGCCCTCTTTTTCATTAGGGTGAAGAATGGAGTGTCAAGGTATGGCGTATCCATCACCTCAACCGCCCCGATTTTATGCATATCCTCTGTTCCTTCCTCGACAACCACGTCCAGAATATCATCCACAGTGACAATACCCAATAAAATGCCTTCCTGATCGATCACAGGCAATGCAACCCGGTCATAGTTCTGAATAGTTCGTGCGGCCACCTCCTGGTCATCGAATGCAGATAGTGCCACAAAACGGTTGTCGGTGATATCTTTAACCTGTAGCTCAGGGTCCGCAAAAATCAAAGAACGCAGCCTTAAATCATCTATTAGTTTATGATTTTCATCCACCACATAAACTACGTTAACAGTTTCAACATCACGTCCGTGAATACGTATATGATCAAGCGCTTTTTTTACTCTCCATTCAGGCCGTACGGCAAGATAGTCCGGAGTCATTAATCTGCCGACACTTTCATCCGGAAAGCTTAACAGGTGCTGCGCCTCTTTTAAGTCATCCGGCTGAAGCAAATCCATAAGATGCTCCGTGGTCTTTTCAGGCAAATCTTCAAACAGACGTGTCCGGTCATCTGCATCCAGATCATCCAGTAACAGACGAACCTGTTCTACGCTTATCTCTTCCAGTAATTGTTTCTGAAGATCAAGAGAAAAATAGGGAAAAACATCTGCCGCCTGGTGATGATTGAGTAATCCAAAAAATACTGTCTGGTCTTCCTCAGGAAGACTTAACAAGAGTTCTGCAATTTCAGGCGCTTCCCAACCCTGAATGGCGTCATGAAGGCGGTCATACGCCCGTTGATTGACAAGGTCTTCTAATTCCGGCGTTAAAAGCTCTTTCAGCATGGCTGACAATATAAGGAAATTCAAACAAACAAAATGCTTTCTGATACCCGGTCAGCATTATTCAAATAGCCACCAAAAGTAAACTTTTCAGTGAGATTATGCGTTGAATTATTCAGAAAACTAAAGGAGAAGAGTAAGATTTAAATGATAATGTGATTACCTGTTGCAAATCGTCTTAAAAGCGCAAAAAAGGCAATCATCTGGCTCGTCGGTCTTGGTGAAGCCTTTATCAGGATCAAACAACTCCTCGAATAATAAACTTAAAGCAGATTCCGTTTTTCTCATCATTTCCATGGATGATTCATTTTCAGGAGTCATCAAACGCAAAGGCCCGGCACTTAAATTTCTGAGAGATACAATACTTGCTTCAACCTTGTCTTGTTGATCCGGAAAGTTGGCAGAATAGAGGTACTGATAGAAAAGTAACTGAAAACATTTATCCAGGTCGGTATCCTGCAACAGATCATCCCAGTTGGTCAACTTCAGATCTTTTTGATCAACCTTCCCGGTTTTGTAGTCGATGATCCTGATTTTTCCGTCAGAAAGATCAACCCTGTCGAAATAACCGATTAATTTTATGGAGATCACCCTTGTGTCTTTCCGCAATTCAAAACTTTTCGTAAATTGCTTTTCAAGGTCAACGACAGTTAACTGAGAACCTCTGTCATCCATTTCTTTCAACCATTGGCTTTCTTTATTCAAAAAATTTATGATGAACGACTGGGCAACTTTGACAATGAGCAGGTTTTTCCCATACCTTACTTCTCCACCTGTAAATTGTTTTGACAGAGCAGTATTCAAGGCAGTTTCCACCTGCATTAACATCTCTTTTATATGCTGTGGCTGAAGGGTTTTTCCCTTCCAGGGGCGATATAATATTTCAAGAGCCTCATGCACTACAGATCCTAATGTGCTCTCTTCAATCGCATCCTCAATCTCCCGGGTTTCTTGAATTCCAGCAATATAACGATAAAAAAACTGCAGGGAGCATCGGCGATATGCATTTAGTGAACTGGCTGAAAAGCCTTTCTCAGCAAGCTTAAGTAGTCGCTCCATTATAAACTCATCCTTGGAAATAGATCTTGAATCATCCATGTAATCAGTAACCGGAACTTCAACCAACCTCTCTTCAATCTGAATATGTGGAATTTTGACTTTTAACTCATGCTGAATCTGAAAAAGGAAACGGCTCTTATCACCCCCCGACAGTTTTCCTGGTTCAGTGTTATACAGCAGATAAATCCGTTTCGCCCGTTGCAATAAACGGTAAAAATGGTAGGCAAAGACAAGGGTTCGATCCCTGAAAGAAGGTAACTGGTATTGATTTCTGATCTCTTGTGGAATGAATGAGTTTGATGCCTTTCCTGAAGGAATATGATCATCATTGACGGAAAGCATGATCAGGGTTTCAAAATCAAGAGACCGTGATTCAAGCATTCCCATAATTTGTGATCCCTTCAGTGGTTCACCAAAAAACGGAAGTGTAATGGATTGAATCATCTGGTGAAAGACCAATCTGAACGTCCTCAGATCCTGAATATAATCAAAAGACTTGGCCATTGCATTCAAATTCTGGAACACCGAAGTAAAATGAAAGATATACTCAAGTTCAAGATGTCTCTGGAATCTATCGATGCTTTCCGATTCATCAAAGTATAGCTGCTTAAGCATTTTCAGCAAACGGAGAATTGCATGAATGGCATGGTTTACATTGTCTTCCCATGGTCTGAAAACCTCAGATAACTCCGTTATATCCATTTCTATTCCTGCGTTCGAAAAGATATCAGGTATTTCTTTAAAAGAGATAAAAGTTTTGTTCTTTTCAATAATCCAATCCGAAAAGATTCTCCTGCTGCCCAAGCCGGACCTGATTTCAATGAGTTGGTCAAAATAGTGGTGTTGGACAAAAGAAATCAAATCAGCATGAAAAAACTGTATTTCACTGTTCTTTCCACCGGCAAAATTCAGGGCATTCTCATTCATGGCGATCAGAGAATGAACCAAACCAAAGAGCGGTGTACTTTTTAAGGGTAATCCCATCGTAACATTGAAATCATAAATTTCTGGCGGAAGTGAGTTAAGTAATGGGATAAGCAGTGATTCATCATTCAGAATAACTGCGGTTTTTCGGTGATCTTTGCCTTCTTTCATCAGATCCTTTAAAAGTTGTCCGCAAAACTTAGCCTGCGCAACATTTTGAGGAACACCAATGATCTCAATAGATTTATCAATCTCCTGAAAATAATTTCCCTTCCATTTAAATTCCCCTCTATTTGGCAATTTGATATACTTTCTTAAATAATTACCAGCTTCCTGATTGGCATCATCAAAATAGTAAGCATCAGCATCCCATAAAATATCAGCCAACCCCCATTCGGTGAAACTTTTTATCATTTGATTTTCAGCGTTTGACATGGCATTAAAACCAGCAAACACAATATAATCCCAGGGAATATCAATCTTCTCCCTCAACAACTTTTCAGCAAGGTTTCTGTATGCGAGTCCCTGGTATAATTGGCCCTTCGCAATCAATTGCTCTTTGAGTTGCATGTAATACGATGATAGTGAAGCGTAAAACCGGAGGTACCTCAATTGAAAATCTGTGAGAGGGGTCCCATCAGGATTCCAAAGCGACAAGGCTTTAGATTCATTCAGAAATCCGAACAAGGAGTCGATCTCAGCCAGGGCCATATCAGCATCGTTAAAATCTTTCAGAAGCACGTCAGCCCAATTCAAAAATTCATGAAATGGTTGTGGCACTCCTTTCTCATGGTCAAGATATACCTGATACAAATAATAACGAAGCCGGACCGGATCAACAGGCTTATAACCAGAAAGGTGAAAAATAAAATCTTCGATAGCAAACATAGTCGGGAGCCAGATGGGCTGATCTATTCTGGATGAGAGTGACTCTTTCAAAAAGAGTCCGGCCCTCCTATTTGGGAAAACCACGCAAACATTATGCAGATCACCGGGAAACTTGACCTGAAGATATTCAACTACTTTATCAATAAATGTCTGCATAGATAAACACCGGGATTAGTCCTTTAAATAATGGCTCGCTTTTTCAAGGTTCTGAGGATCTCCAACATCAAACCAAATGGATTGATCATGTACATAAGTGTTAATCTTGTTGTTTTTTGCAATATCCAGATAAGCTTTTATTATGGAAAATTGCTCATCTTCAGGGAAATGCGAAAAAATAATGGGGTTGATTATCTGTACGCCACTGAACGCATATGTCTGGACCTTTTCTCTTTCATGAGCCCATATGGTTTCGCCGGTTTTGTTGTTTTTCCAACCACACAAATCACCTGCTTCGTCGAGTAAAAGATACCTTCCTGATTCTCTTGTCCTGACTGCCAGCGTAGCCATAGCATTGGATTTTACATGATATGTTCTCATCTGCGGTATATCAAAATTTGTGAAAATATCTACATTGTGAACAATAAAAGGCGCTCCATCATTAAAAAACCAGGAAGCTTTTTTAATAGCTCCACCTGTATCGAGAAGGCGGTGAGACTCGTCGCTGATCTGGATATTGATACCAAAAGACCTGTTCCTCTGAAGGAAGGAGACCACCTGATCGGAGAAATGATGGATATTCACTAAAATATCTGAAATACCAAAATTAATAAGCTTCAGGATCAGGTGCTCCAGAAGTGTTTTGTTACCAAGCTTCACAAGTGCTTTTGGGCATTTTTCCGTAATTGGCTGAAGCCGCGTTCCCAGTCCGGCAGCAAGTATCATGGCTTTCATAAAGGAGTATCAGGTCTTTCCCGGTTTACATACTTCACTTTTTTTAGACCCTTTTGCATGGCACTTTTTACATTGATATTTAGAATCCTCTGAGGGCTTTTGATTCTTCTTTTTGCAAATTGTCTTTGGCATCGTAAATACAATAGTTTTTTCTCCAGAAAAGTTAATTTCGGTTAAGTTACATCTGAATCATCTTCATCAAAAAACATATTCACATTGAGTACCTGGTCATTCTGGCGTAACTCTCTGATAAGCTCCCCACTTTTTTCTTTATCCTTGTATCTCACCTGATAAAAGGCCTCTACATTCTCTTCCCCCAAATTTTTCAGGTTGACCAGGCTGAACTTTTTACAGTGCTTTTTAAGGAGAGACTGAACCAGATTATCATTCTCCTGTGAAGATAAATAGGTAATTTGAATAAGATATTCCCTTTTTCGCGGAGCCCCGAAATTGAAAGTAACCAGTAAGACGATTACAAAACAAATAAAAATGGTCCCAAAAAGTGCAACTGCATGCAGTCCTACACCGGAAGCCATTCCAACTGTTAATGCGAGAAATATAAAGACTATATCCTGAACATCTCTTACAGCTGTTCTGAACCTGATAATCGACATGGCACCAACAAGACCAAATGCCCTGGCAAGATTGTTACCAATCACTAAAATGACCACAGCTGTAATGAGCGTAAGGATCACAAGAGAATTGACAAATGTTGGTGAATAGCTTGATCCTTTGTAAATAAAACGATAGACAAGTGCAATGATGACTCCGCATATCAGTGCAACAAAAAGGTTGCTGAGAACATCAAAAAAACTTACAGGAAAAAAATCAAATTCCAGATATTGATCAAACATGCTTTCGGGTTTTAATTATACCATTTGGAGTGTGTGTAAATAGTTGACCTTCTGATGTTTTTGATGGCTTTGACCGCATCCATCGTCATGGTATACTTGGAAGCTGATTTGCTTTTCAGTCCATACCTCGATAAAACCGGAGTGAGCCACATAGGAAACCGTTTGTTAAATTTTACCTCAATTATAAAACCATCACTTAATGCCGACTGCATATGATCCTCTTTATAAAGATTCTCAATTGAAGGGTAGGCTAAACCACGAAGTCCCTTATCAAAGGTTATTCTGACCGTATCATCAAATTTACTGAAAAAAGCCTCCCGTTCATATACAACAAGCACGACAGGTCTGAGGTTCTTACTATATACCTGATAAAAAAACCGGTTGGCATTTTCAAATTGATGAAGTTTGCCATTTTGCTGAATTGCATAACCATTTATACTTGTTGATTTAAACATTTCGATGGCATCGCCAAAAGAAATAGCTGCCCGGTATTTTTTTATGGGTATATTATATTTGCGTTTAATCTCGAGGAAGACAGTATTCAGATAATCTCCATGATTATATCCACGGAGTCTTATCTTTTTCCTGTTTTTTATTCCTTCGATTTTTTCATAATAATAATCGAAATTCGGTGTATCGAAATATATTGATCGAACCGTATAGTGATTTTTGCCGTCTGCTTCTGCAAAATGATCCATCTCAACGAATGGGCTTATCGCTTCCCTGATTTGATCAAGAAAATTTCTGTTGACAATATATTTAAACTCAAACCGCATACACTAAATGTTCAGACTTATACCTCTTTTGAAAAGCTCATAGAGTGTTATTCTGTCGCAATATATCCTGCATTTAACAGCCATTCCAGAATGTAATGCATTGTGACCCCCATCAACCAAAGCTTTGGCAACAGCCATTTGTTGACTGCCCAGGATTGACATTTTCTCTTCAAGCCCAAGAAAAATGGCATTTTGGATTACTGTCCTGTCAGAATTTGAGAATCTGATAGAACTAATATTTGGCAAATGCCTGATGTTTTTCACCTGAACGGGAATTTTCAGTACATATCCTGAAGTGTCTGTGACCGAAATAACGCTATTTAACACCCTGTCAAATCCAACAACGCCATCAATGGGTGAAATGATATAATATTGTTCCAGTTGTTCCTCAAGTGCCTTAATTTCTCTGCCATAAGAGTCAATCATTTCCCTGATGTAATCAATCTCTTCGGGTTTACTCCCTGCTTTCAGGCTAATCCATTCATGGTAAGCAATCTGTACGTTAATTTCAGACAGATGAAGTGTATTTTCAAATATCTCAAACTCAGAGGGAGAGATAATACTGTCCTTTACCAAATCTTGATAACGCTCAAAATTCTTTTTATCATAATTCAGTTGCTGTTTGGCCAGCTGATACTGATTGTATGCCTGGTCAATTAACTCCTGCTTTTCACCTGTGATATTGACCAGAAGATTCTTCTCCTCAGTTTTTTTCAGGTTCTTAAGCCTTGTAATCTCATTCCGGAGATAAAATGTATGAATGTAGGCCAATGTGTCTCCACTGTTAACAAAAACTCCGCTTCTGAGGAAATCTTTAAAATGAATCTGGGAAATGTCACTACGCTCAAATTTATAGTTCTTCAGATGACTGGAGAAATTGGTCTGATTGTCGACCAATTCACTGATAAGAGCGTCATCCGTTATCCTTGTGAGGTGCCATTCTTTTAAGGGAAATACAATAGCTGTCGACTCAAAACTATAATGCACCTTGATGGGCAGAAAAAAAGCGAATAAAAGACAAAACAAAATGATCAGTAAGATATGCCTCCTGTTAAATTTCATAGTTCAATCTCCAATTGCATATATTGAGGAAAAGCGCCAAAATTAGATAAACTTCAAAAGGTATCCAATATTTTCCTTGAGTTCTGTTCTGATAAGATTCAACTGACCGAGTTATGGTTGCAAGCATGAATTAAATTATTCGAAACCTACACTTTAAAACAAAAATTAAAATATCGGTTCTCCCTTAACCTCGAAATAAAAAAAAATATACTTTTGCAGTGGAGAGATGGCAGAGTGGTCGATTGCGGCGGTCTTGAAAACCGTTGAGGGTAATACCTCCGGGGGTTCGAATCCCTCTCTCTCCGCCAATTAAACTGAAATCAACTGGTTATTTTCCGGAATGCAAAATAAAGATTACTTGTTTCTTATGCAGATCCGGCTTCTTACCCATCCATTCCCTCACTGATTTTGAGTGTATGAATTCTGCAACAGGATTGGTTAAATTTGCAGCTATGCAAATGTGTGTTTCAGGATGACAAACCCTCATGACAGAATCCATCATCTGATTGTTTCGGTAAGGGGTCTCCATGAAAATCTGGGTTTGATCAAGACGATAAGAATTATTTTCAATTTCTCTTAGCCGTGTTTCGCGGGATTTTTTCTCTACAGGAAGGTAGCCGTGAAAAACGAAACTTTGCCCGTTGAAACCCGACGCCATTAGAGCCAGGAAAATGGATGAATATCCTGCCAATGGAATCACCCGAATGCTCTTTTTATGAGCAACCCGCACAATTTCCGATCCCGGGTCAGCAATGCAGGGAGAACCAGCATCAGAAATCAAACCAATATCTTCTCCATTAACGGCACTGTTCAGATAGCAATCGATATCAAGTGGCGAAATCTTTTTATTGAGCTCCATGAACTGAACCTGTTCAAAAGAATGGGGATATCCTATCTTTTTGAGGAACCTCCGGGAGGTTCTGATTTGCTCTACAATGAAAATCCTTATTTCATATATAAGCTGGAGGTTATAAGGAATGATTGAATGCTTGTCATTGGATTCATCTAAAAATGATGGGATTAAAATGAGTCGTCCTTTTTTCATCCTGAATTAAGTATGTCGAAGAAATTACTTATGATTGCCAATCCAGGGGATGCTGTCAAGATCAACATTTCCTCCTGATAAGATGATTCCCAGATGTTTATTCCGGAACAAACCGGGATACTCCAAAACAGCGGCAAAAGGGGTTGCTGCTGAAGGTTCAATAACGATTTTCATTCTCTCCCAAATCAGTTTCATAGCGCGTATGATACTCTCCTCGCTCACTGTAAGAATTGAGTCAACATACTTCATAATTACCGGAAAAGTTAAAGAGCCCAGAGAAGTTTTTAAACCATCTGCGATTGTGACCGGATCTATTGAAGGAAGAATTTTACCCGCCTGCATAGACCTGAATGCATCATCAGCACCAGCTGGTTCTGCAGCAAAAACCTTTGCACCTGACGAAAAATAGTGAGCGGCCAATGCGGTTCCGCTTAAAAGACCTCCACCACCAACGGGTACAATTACACAATCAAGTTTATCAATCAAAGAGAAGAATTCCAAAGCAGCAGTAGCTTGTCCGGTAATAATTCTTTTGTCGTTGTAGGGATGAATTTCATAAGCACCTGTTTCATTGATTAACCCGGAAAGGGTATCTTCGCGTGATTGCAATGTTGGTTTGCAAAAAGTAATCCTGCCACCATACTGAATGACGGCATCTACCTTTACTCTTGATGAGTTTTCCGGCATGACAATATATACCGGTGTATTTCTTAGTTTTCCCGCCCTGGCAAGCGCAGCGGCATGGTTACCTGATGAATGCGTGCATACTCCCCTGGAAAGCTGTACAGGATCCAATGAAAATATCGCATTACATGCACCACGCGTTTTAAACGCACCCGCCTTTTGGAAGTTCTCACATTTAAAATAAATATGTGTACTGGTAATGGTATTCAGATTCTCAGAACTCAAAACAGGGGTATGATGAATAAACTTACTTATCCGATCGGCAGCATTCAATATTTCATCCTTACCGGGGAACGTATTTGATTTATCCACTTGAACAATCATTAATTCAACTGTCCGGTTGCAACGTTATCTGCTATCTTGTTGCATGCCTTCATCAATATTTCATACGTTTTCTCTCCGGCTTCAAGATCTTCATAAAACGGGTCTGGGACTGGTTTATTACGTCCGGGTTCAATGACATTCATCAAAAAATCAACCTTATGTTTATCTTTCTCACTTCTGGCAAAATACATAGCATTGCGATAAGTAAGGGTATCCATCACATAGATTTTATCAAACGTATCAAAATCTTTCTGCTTAAAGAGCCTGACACGCTTGGTTGAAATGTCAACACCATGTTCAATTGCTGTTTGTATTGCTCTTTCATCGGGTAACTCATTGATGTGAAATGCTTCGAATCCGGCTGAGTCAACCAGGGCATTTATCTGTCGCTTTTTGAAAATCAGCCTTAATAGTCCCTCAGCAAGAGGGGATCTGCACATATTGGCATTGCACAAAAAAAGTATCTTCATTGTCAAGCGTTTTAGAAAAATTCCGAAATCACGGATTTATTGTTTTTCTATCCAATCGCGAACGCTAAAGATACAAATAATTTGAATTGGCTAAGAAAAAAATCAGAGAGTTATTTTTTTATCTAACTCTTCAACATAATTCCTGAATTGTTTATCTGTTTCAATCAGGTTGTTTACAGTTCTACATGCGTGCAATACAGTAGCATGGTCTTTGTTACCACAATGAAGACCTATTGTTGCAAGTGATGCTTTTGTAAGTTTTTTTGAAAAATACATTGCCAGTTGCCGGGCCTGCACAATTTCTCTTTTCCTTGTTTTTGAGTGTATGGCTTCCAATGGAAGGCTAAAAAAGTCACTCACAACTTTCTGAATATAGTCAATGGAAATTTCCCTGGTAGTATTTTTGACAAACTTGTCAATCATTTTCTTGGCCAGGTCTAGTGTTATTGCCTTCTTATTAAGGGATGCCTGCGCAAGGATTGAAATAAGCGCTCCCTCCAGCTCTCTGATATTTGTTGAAATACTATAGGCAAGGTATTCAATAACCTCCTTGGGCATTTCAAGTCCATCTTTGTAAAGCTTTTTCTCAATAATAGCAATACGCGTTTCGAGGTCAGGAACCTGCAAATCGGCTGATAATCCCCATTTAAAACGAGATAATAACCGGGCATTCATACCCTCCATTTCTACCGGGGGCTTGTCTGAGGTAATGATCAGCTGCTTATTGCTTTGATGCAGGTGGTTAAAAATATGAAAGTAAATCTCCTGGGTTTTCTCTTTTTTAACCAGAAATTGTATATCATCAACAATCAGCACATCAATCATTTGATAGAAATGCACAAAATCATTATGGCTGTTGTTTTTTACGGCATCAATATACTGGTTTGTAAACTGTTCAGAGGTTACATATAAAACCGTCTTGTCGGGAAAATTATTCTTCACTTCAATTCCAATGGCGTGCGCAAGGTGGGTTTTACCCAGCCCGACATTACTATAAATCAGCAGGGGGTTGAATGCAGTTTTTCCCGGATTATTGGCAACTGCGAATCCCGCTGATCTTGCAAGCCTGTTGCAATCACCTTCGATGAAATTGTCGAATGAGTAATTTTCGTTCAACTGCGAGTTCACTTTTATTTTTTTCAACCCCGGAATGATAAAGGGGTTGGGTATGTCTTTCGTTGAACCCTTATTCAGATCAATCGGCATATTCACAGAGGGGTTGGCTGTGGCACTCTTGTTGGATGCAGGAAATCTTACAGTATAGGGAGCATTGGTTGTATTATAATTGCTATCCATAATAATACTGTATTCAAGCCGGCCATCAGAACCAAGCTCTTTTTTTATGGTTTTCTTAAGCAAAGTAATATAATGCTCTTCAAGCCATTCATAAAAAAACTGGCTTGGGACCATGATGGTCAGCACATTTTCATCAAGTTTTACCGGTTTAATCGGTTCGAACCAAGTTTTGAAACTTTGATGACTTATATTATCCTTTATAACTTTAAGACAATTATCCCAAACTGCTTTACAATTTTTTTTCATCCGTTTGTAATCGTATTCAGCAATTTATTTCTTTTTAATTCACTCCAAAATACTATATGGTTGATTTTCAAACCCCCTGAAATACCAATTGACTGACAGGTTTAGCAGACAAAAATCCATAAAAAAAGTTTAAAAAAAAATCTTTAATGACTTGACTTTTTAAAAAAAAAGCACTACTTAAAGACACATTTTTATGAAGGCCATATGTTACGATGATATCATGCTTTTATAATTTATTTCACATCCCTTAATGGTTTCAAACTTCTCTAAAATCCTATCAGATTGAGTCCGCCTGATAAAAAACTGCAAAGAACACGACAAATTAAAATTCTGGTGAATAATATGCAGACTCTCATCCTTAGCAAGCCTCATAACCTTATCCATCAGCGCATAATCGAATTTTACTTCGTAAACAAAACTCACAGTTTTTTCAATCTCCCGGGCACTTTCCAGCGCAATCTGTGTTGCACTTCTGTATGCATTAATAAGTCCACGAACACCTAATTTTATACCACCGAAATAACGAACAACAACCACCAGGATATCGGTCAGCCCTTTAGACCGGATCTGCCCATAAATTGACCTTCCCGCCGTTCCCGATGGCTCCCCGTCATCACTGAATCTAAAAGTTGCCTTTTCGGGTCCGAGAATGAAAGCATAGCAATAATGTCTGGCATCATGAAATTCATTTTTAATTTCAGCGAGTTGTTTTCTGATTTCCACTTCGCTATTCACAGGTAAGGCAATTGAAACAAATTTACTTCCTTTATCCTTATAAATCCCCACCGACTGTCCAGAAATAGTTTTGAAAGTATCATCAAAAAGCATCAAAATCAAGTTATTAAACCAATGAGCCTGGTCAAATTATCGACCGCTAAATATACTAAATAAAAAGATTCCAAGCATGTTTGAAAATTTTTTTGAAAAAATAAAAGGCACAACTCATCTATTCGAATTGTTGAATGAATGGCAAATATACCTATTAATGATTACAAATCTGGAATTCACAAAGAAATACAGGCCAAAAGGCAGGAAAATTATTTACCACCTTTGCTGTTCGTTCTCTGCTCAACGCATTGCGCATCCATGCAGGCAATCATCACCATGTTAACAATTTCGGAAACCGAGGCGCCAATGGGCAGTACATGGACTGACTTACTCATGCCATTGATAACCGGACCGATTACTTCAAACTTTGCCAACTTCTGAAGTAATTTATAGGCAATGTTTCCAGCCGTTAGGTAAGGAAAAATCAAAGTATTGGCTTTCCCACCGGCAAGTTTGCAGAAAGGGAACGTTTCATTGATGATCTCTTCGTCAAGGGCAATATTTGCCTGCATTTCGCCATCAACTATCAGGTCTGGATAATCACGGTGAAGTATTTTTACAGCTTCACGCTGTTTCTGAGGAATGTTTCCTTCATTCGACCCGAAATTTGAATATGAAACAAAAGCAATTCTTGGTTTAACCTTAAACTGTTCAATGGAAAGGGCCGTTTGCAAGGTAATTTCAACCATTTCTTCAACCGTAGGATTCTTATTTACCGTACAGTCAGCAAGAAAATGCGGACCCTCTTTGGTGTTGACAATATACATGCCTGAGACTATTTTTGCACCCTCCTTTTTTCCAATGATTTCAATTGCAGGTTTGAGGGTTTCGGCATAATGTCTCGTTAATCCGGAAATCATAGCATCCGCATACCCTGTTTTTACAAGCATTGGACTGAAATAATTTCTGTGAAACATTTTCTGCAGGGCTGCAGCCTTTGTTATTCCTTTGCGCTGTCGCATTTTCCAGAAGATCTCAGCAAATTCGCCTCTTTTCTCTTTCATTTCATCCGCTTTGGGATCAATAATTTCCACGCCACGCAGTTCCAAATCGTTGGTAGCAATAAGATCCCTGATAACATCCTTGTTGCCCATCAGCACCGGATATGCCAGTTGTTCGTTGGCAATGATTTCAGCAGCCTTCAGCATTTTATAATTTTCAGCTTCGGCAAACACAACCCGCTTCGGATCCCGCTTGGCTATCATTTTTATTTGCCTGATGATCGGATTGCTAATCCCCAATCGTTTACTCAATTCTTCTCTATATTTTCCCCAATCTTCAATAGGTTTCCGGGCAACACCAGAATCCATGGCAGCCTTAGCAACTGCAGGTGCAACATGTGTAATTAGTCTCGGATCAGTGGGTTTAGGAATGATATACTCTTTTCCAAATTTAAGATTAGCTGTATGGAAAGCAATGTTAACCTCCTCAGGAACAGGCAATTTTGCCAGCGATGCAAGCGCCATTGAAGCTGCCAGCTTCATTTCATCATTGATTGTTGATGCCCTGACATCCAATGCTCCTCTGAAAATAAAAGGGAATCCCAAAACATTGTTGATCTGGTTCGCATAGTCCGACCTTCCGGTTGCCATGATAAGATCATTTCTCACCGACAGCGCTTCCTCCGGCAGGATTTCAGGAACAGGATTGGCCAAAGCAAAAACGATGGGATTTTCATTCATTTTTAAAAGCCACTCTTTTTTCAGTGCTCTGGCAACCGAAAGTCCAAGGAACATGTCTGCACCATCGAGTGCTTCTTCTAATGTCCGGGCATTGGTGTCATTAACAAATTGTTGTTTAACAGCATTCAGATCACTCCTTTCTTTGTTCAATACACCCCGACTGTCGATCATGATGATATGATCCCTCCTCACGCCAAGCTTCATGTAAAGTTTTGTACACGATACGGCAGAAGCTCCTGCTCCATTGACAACTATTTTGATGTTTTCAATTTTTTTACCAATGATCTCCAATGCATTCAGAAGACCTGCTGATGTGATGATGGCAGTACCATGCTGATCATCATGCATGATCGGGATATCAAGGGCTGCCCTGACGCGGTCTTCAATTTCAAAACACTCTGGTGCCTTAATATCCTCCAGATTAATGCCACCAAAGGTAGGGGCTATGGCAATAATTGTTTCTACCAGCTTATCAACATTCTTCTCATTGATCTCAATATCAAAGACATCAATGTCAGCAAAAATTTTAAAAAGCAACCCCTTTCCCTCCATCACTGGTTTACTCGCTTCGGGACCAATATCCCCAATTCCAAGAACAGCGGTGCCATTCGAGATTACAGCCACCAGATTTCCCTTGACCGTATATTTATAAACATCATCAATGTTCTCTTTGATAGCCAGGCACGGGTCAGCTACCCCCGGTGAATAAGCCAGTGACAGATCACGCTGTGTGGAATGGGGCTTTGTTGGTATCACCTCTAATTTTCCGGGGCGACCTTGTGAATGGTAATTTAATGCATCTTTTCTGAATAGGTTGTCCATTGCTCTGAAGTATTAATTGAAGAAATAAATTCAGGAGCAAAACTAATAAATAAGTTCCCGTATATTCTGACAATGATAAAGTTTTCATGTAATTCAGATTGTTTACAAATAATTTCCTTATGAATACTAAGATCTAATTAATTCATTATTTTAGCTACCTTTTTAAAACACCCATGCACTAATTAATCAGGCAGAGAGCCTCACATTATGGTTTCATATATTGAAGGAGAACTGGTGGAAAAAAACCCTGCTTTTGTGGTTTTGGAATGCAATGGCATTGGCTACATGATCAATATCACAGTGAATACTTTTGTGCATCTCAAAGAATTAACAGCATGCAGACTCTTTACGCATCTGGCCATTAAAAACGAAGGGACCAATCCAACGGGTATTTCACTGTATGGATTCTTCGATGAAAAAGAACGCCATTTTTTCAGACAGTTGATCTCTGTCAGCGGTGTGGGATACAGCACAGCAGTTTTAATCCTTTCATCACTGTCAACCGAAAAACTGTATCAGGCCATTGTTGAGAAAAATGTCTCGCTTCTGCAAACTGTTAAAGGCATTGGCGCAAAATCGGCACAACGGATAATTATTGATCTGAAAGACAAACTTGAAAAAAGCAGATTATCATCTGAATTCAGCAAAAGCGGATACAATACCAATAAAGAAGCAGCGTTATCAGGTTTAATAATTTTAGGGTTCAATAAAGCCAGAGCTGAAAAAGCACTTGAAAAGGTTTTGCAAAAGCAGGGAGGTGCCTTAGCGGTTGAGGATCTGATTAAGGAGGCATTGAAAATCTTATGAGTCCTATTTTTATCACTTTGAATTCTCTGTTACATTTTGAGGCCTGCGGGAGAGATTCAAAGTGTTTTAATTTTTGAAAGATTTTTTAATTGGAGCGGTTATTTAGATACGAAAAGATCTTTACGATTTTGCTGCTGATGGTATCTGCTTCGGTTCTTGCAAAACCGAAGATTGTATATCGTTACGCGGACAATAAACACACGGTTGATAAATTCCTTTTTCCCCCTGACACTGTCACATCCGGAGATACTTCAAGATATCTTTCAACTCCTTATCCGTTCCAGCCCGATAAATTTCCTTATACCGGTGACGAAAACACCAATCCTCTTTTTTTGCAGCTCCCTGAAAATATCAAATCCGAAGTAATGTATGATCCTGAAACAGGGTTGTATATCTTAAGGCATAAAATGGGTGATCTCGAATACCGGCCACCCATTTATATGACACTTGATGAATACAGAGACTATGAGCTCCAGAACGCAGTTGATAATTACTGGCGTGAACGGTCGATGGCATCCGGAGCAGGTTCAAGAAGTGGTATCATCCCTCCTATTTATATCGGGGGCAAAGCATTTGACAGGATTTTTGGAGGACATACTGTTGATATAAGACCCTCCGGGTCGGTTGAACTTATTTTCCAGGTGCTTGGCAACAGCCGGGATGATCCGACACTGGATGTTAGACAAAGAAGACAGGTGAACTTTGATTTTCAGGAAAAGATCCAGCTGAATGTCGTCGCCAAAATCGGTGAAAAAATTGAATTCAAAACAAACTACAACACAGAAGCTACTTTCGACTTTGAAAACAAGCTGAATCTCCGGTATGAAGGGGATGAGGATGAAATTCTACAACTTCTGGAAGCCGGAAATGTGAACCTGCCCCTGAACAGCACCCTGATAACCGGTAGCCAAAGTCTGTTTGGCATCAAGTCAAAAATGAAATTCGGAAGAACAACCGTAACTGCTATATTCTCGGAGCAGGAGAGTGAAACCAAAACAATTTCTGTTCAGGGGGGAGCTCAAACTACCGAGTTCCTGCTGAAAGCACTTGATTATGAAGAAAATCGCCATTTTTTTCTGGCCCATTATTTCAGGGAAAATTATGAACGGGGACTTGAGAAATTGCCCATAGTTAATTCAAACATTAATATTACCAAAATCGAGGTTTGGGTAACCAATATCGGTGCAGCTGTAACAGAAAACAGAAATATCATCGCATTCAATGACATCGGGGAGTATAACCGGATTTTCAGCGACAAGATTTTTCCCAACCTGAATGTACCACCACAGGTTGGACAATTACCAGGTAATTTCTCAAATACATTGTTTCAATTGGTTGATACCTCAAAGGTTAGGAACATTAACCAGATCAATGAATATCTTCTGGGAAAAGGACTTATCCCCGGAGAAGACTTTGACAAGATTGAACTGGCCAGGAAACTACAACCCACAGAATATACTTTTAATAGTAAGCTTGGCTTTATATCTCTTAACAGCAGGCTTAATTCCGATCAAACCCTTGCGGTTGCTTTCCAGTATCAGGTAATTGGAGGTGTTGCAAGCGACTCTGCTGTATTCCAGGTTGGTGAATTCTCAGATGAAGGCATTACTGGCGCCAACACACTAATTGTCAAACTTTTAAAGGGCACCTATGTCAACATCAGAAACCCCAATTGGGATCTCATGATGAAGAATGTATACTCATTAAATGCCTTCCAGGTAAATGCTGATGAATTTACATTAAACATACTTTATTCAGGTGATGAATCCGGTGTTCCGACCGGATATTTTGAAGATGGCCCTTACAAAGGCCAGCCACTGATTCAGGTTTTCAATCTTGACAATTTGAACAAGCAATTAAATCCACCGCCTGATGCTGTTTTTGATTTCCTTGATAATGCCGCTACACAGGGAGGTACCATCAATTCAAGAAATGGACGCATCTATTTCCCGGTACTGGAACCATTCGGATCATACCTGAGAAATAAACTTGAAAACCAGGGATTTATGGAGCTAGCAGACAAATATTGCTATGACTCGCTTTACACACTTACCAAAACAGGTGCTGAACAATTTGCTGAAAAGAATAAGTTTCTTATTTCAGGATACTATAGATCTCAATCCGGTTCAGAGATATCACTGAATGCTTTGAATGTACCCAGAGGATCGGTCACTGTTACAGCCGGTGGTGTGCCACTGGTTGAAAATGTCGATTACACGGTAGACTATACCCTTGGTCGCGTGAGAATCATTAACGAGGGGATTCTGAATTCAGGCGCTCCCATCAGTATAAAAATGGAAAGCAATACACTCTTCAGCATCCAGACCAAAAGGCTAATGGGAGCGCATATAGATTATGATGTGAGCAGGAATTTTCATATTGGAGGAACCATTCTGAACCTTCATGAACGCCCATTGACACAGAAAGTCAACTATGGAGATGATCCGATCTCCAATACTATTTGGGGACTGGATTACAGTTACCAGACCGAATCACGGTTCATCACCCGACTTGTTGATAAACTTCCCTTCATCAGTACCTCTGCAGTATCAAATGTCGTGGTTGACGGAGAGTTTGCCCACTTTATACCGGGACATTCCAAAGCAGTGGGGAAGGAAGGTGTTTCCTACATTGATGACTTTGAAGGAACCAAATCAACCATTGACCTGAGAAACTTCACGACCTGGAACCTGTCCAGTACTCCTCAGTTTCAGCAGGATATTTTTCCTGAAGGACAACATTTTAACAGCCTGTCTTATGGCTATAACAGATCTCTTCTTTCGTGGTATGTGATTGATCCAAGTGTTTTTTACGACAGGAGCAGTAATATCAGACCACCCAATATTAACAACGAGGAACTTTCCAACCACTATGTCAGGCAGGTCCTTGAAACCGAAGTATTTCCAAACAGGGATATTCCGCAGGGAACGCCAACCAATATTGGGGTGCTCAATGTAGCTTATTATCCGTCTGAACGCGGTCCATATAATTATGATGCACAACCCAGCAGTGTATCAGCAGGTATTAATGCTGACGGGAGTCTGGCTGTTCCTTCCAGCCGCTGGGGTGGAATGATGCGAAAAATTGAAACCGCTGATTTTGAGGCTGCCAATATTGAATATATTGAATTCTGGATGATGGATCCTTTCGCAGAAGGGTCGCCCAATAGCGGAACAGGAGGAGAATTGTACTTTAACCTGGGCGATGTTTCAGAGGACCTCCTGAATGATGGACTGAAAAGTTTTGAACACGGACTTCCCACATCTGAGAATTTTCCTGAAAACGAGGTGACACTAACCCCATGGGGAAGAGTTCCCAATAAACTCGACCTTGTACAGTCCTTTTCAAACGATCCCGGTGCAAGAGAATTTCAGGATGTTGGTTATGATGGATTAAGGGATATTGATGAACGGATATTTTTTTCATCGGCCAACACAGACATTGAGACAAAGCCATATCTTGATATTGTTGAATCTGTTTATGGATCAAGCTCACAGGCCTACCTCAATGCTTTCAACGATCCATCCGGTGATAACTACCGGAATTACCGCGGCAGCGAACTGGATAATGATCCTGTATATGCCAGCATTTTAAACAGGTATAAGCGCTACACCGGACCCGACGGGAACTCTCCTGAAGGCTCTGAAGGAGGAGTTTATGATGGAAATTCGCGTAAACCAAATATGGAGGATGTCAACGGTGACAATACCCTGAATGAGGGAGAGCGTTATTACCAATACCGGATCGAACTGAAGCCCAACAAGATGAATGTCGGGGAAAACTATATTGCTGATGTTTATGAAGCGGTTGGAATTCCTTTGGCTAATGGTGAAAAAGGTTCCGTAAAATGGTATCAGTTCAAAATTCCCGTCAGGACTCCTGACAAAGTAGTTGGAAGTATTTCCGATTTTAAATCCATCCGGTTCATGCGGATGTTTATGCGCCAGTTCTCAGAGCCTGTCGTCTTAAGATTTGCAACCATGGACCTTGTCCGCGGGGAATGGCGAAGATACCCGACAAGCCAGGATTTGCTGGCTCCGGGAGAGTATATTCCGACAAGTTCATCCAACGCGACAACCTTCGATATATCAGCTGTGAACATCGAGGAAAATGGTCGCAGGTCACCAATTCCCTATGTAATTCCACCTGGTATTGAACGGGAAGTTAATATCGGGACAACAAACCTTACACGGCTCAATGAACAATCAATGGTCCTGAAAGTTTGTGAGTTGTCGGATGGCGACGTATCAGCAGCCTACAAAACAGCTGATTTTGATTTCAGGCAGTTCAAACGGCTGAAGATGTTTGTTCATGCTGAAAAATCCAGAGAAAATGATGTCCTGAAATATGGTGACCTCACGCTGTTTATCAGGCTGGGATCCGACTTCACACAAAACTATTACGAGTATGAAGTACCGCTCACATTCACAAATTGGTATACCAATGATCCGTATGCAATCTGGCCCGAATCCAATGAACTTGACATTGATCTGGAAAGGCTCACACAATTCAAGCTCAGGAGGAATGAAGCGATTGCAGATATAAATTCAGGTGTGTCACTAAATTTCCCATATATTGCTTACGATGGACAAAACAAGGTGACAGTCATTGGCTCACCTTCCATCAGCGATGTGAAAGCCATTCTTATCGGCATCCGGAATCCCAAAAAAACAGAAGCCACCCCTGATGATGACGGAGAACCCAAGTGTGCAGAAATTTGGGTAAATGAGCTCAGGTTGACCAACTTCAATAAACAGAGCGGGTGGGCCACAACGGGCAGGATAGCCGTGAATCTGGCTGATCTGGGGAATTTATCGCTGACCGGAAGTTATACCTCCCCCTGGTTTTCGTCCATTGATAAAAAAATTACGGAAATCCCACTTGAAAGCTTTACTGCTTTCGGCATATCAACAAACCTGGCCCTTGGTAAATTCTTCCCTGAAAAAAGCGGAATTCGTGTCCCTTTGCATTTCGACTATTCAGAAAACCATATCAGACCAAAATATAATCCACTGGATCCTGATTTGTTTTTGGATGATGTCCTTGCCTCCATTGAAAACAAATCAGAAGCTGACTCTATCAGGGAGCTGACAATAGACTATACGCAGAGAAAAAACATTAACTTCATGAATGTCAGAAAAGACCGAATTGGAGCGCAGACTAAGCCACGAATATATGACATTGAAAATTTTGACCTTTCCTATTCCTATTCACAAATATTCCATCGGAATGCTGATATTGAAGCAGATATGCGAAAAACTTATATGGGAGGATTGGGTTATAATTTCAATCTGATGCCTAAAAACGTCAAACCTTTTGAGAAGGTTGGAGTTATTGCAAATACCAAATCATTGCAACTATTAAAGGATTTCAATTTCTTTTTCCTGCCCAAAATGTTCTCTTTCAGAACCAACATGGACAGGATGTTCAATGAGAAGAAACTAAGAAATAAAAGTTTTGGTGACGTTATCACTCTTCCGATGTATGATAAAACCTGGACATGGAACAGGTTGTATGACCTCAAATTTGACCTGGCTACTTCATTAACCATGAATTTCAGTGCAAACGCAACCAGTTTTATCAATGAAATGCCCGGACCAAATTCACTAATATGGGATGGGCGACTTTACGGAGTAGATACCATCTATACACCGGAGCAGAAAAAGGAACAGGTGCGTCAGGAAATTCTCGGAGGTGGTACAAAAAGCAGATATAATCAAAATCTTGGTTTAAACTATAATGTTCCTATCAACAAAATCCCATTGCTCGACTGGGTAACAGCTACTGCCGGCTACCAGGTGGCTTATACCTGGACTGCTGCTCCGGTCTCTATCCAGAGTGAAACAGGAAACAATATTTCAAACAATCAAAATTATAACATCAATGGGAATGCAGATTTGAATAAGTTATATAACAAAATTGGATTTCTTAAGAATATCAATCAGCCTCCCCGACAGGGACCCCAGCAGGCAAGAGGAGGCCAGGCCAAAAGAGAGGATGGACCTGAAGCAGATACGCTCCAGGTGAAACCCAAAGTTGATTATGCAAAGATTGCTTATGAAACACTTTTGAAAATCATCATGAGTGTTAAGAAAGTAACCGTCCAGTACTCTGTCAACCAGGGCACTGCAATGCCCGGATTCGCACCGATACCGCAATCATTGGGAAACAACTGGGGAGTCAATGCGCCGGGAATGGATTTCATTTTTGGGTACCAGCCGGATGGTCCCTCATATTTTAACCGCGAAGGATGGCTTACCCAGAGTGCAAGCCTGAACACAGCCTTTTCACAGCTTTTCAATGAGACCATGAACTTCAGGGTAACCATTGAACCATTCAATGAACTTAAAATAGAACTTACTGCTGACCGGACATACTCAAACAACATCCAATCCTATTTTGTCTTCGACACGACTGAGAATGTCAGAGATTTTGTGGAAAACAGCAGGATGCAAATGGGCAGCTTCACCATGTCATACATTACATGGGGAACAGCTTTTGGCGGATCACTTGCCAATGAAGAATCCGTTTATTTCGAGAACATGAAAGATTACCGGACTGATGTTGCACAACGATTGGCCCGGGAAGATCCACGGGGAATCCCGATCAATGACTCCACAGGTTACCCTAACGGCTATGGTCCAAATTCGCAATATGTGATGTTACCGTCCTTCCTGGCTGCCTATACAGGAAAAGGATCTGATAATATCACACTGGATCCTTTTCCGAAAATCCCCCTTCCAAACTGGAGAATTTCATACACCGGATTGGCAAAACTACCCTTTTTGCAAGGTATTTTTAAATCCATCACAGTGAACCATGTTTACCGGTCGAGTTACTCAATTGGTTCCTATACAACCAATGTTAAATTCATTGGTGACACCATCAATGGAAAGGTATATCCGGCTGATATCGCTCAAAATAAAAATCCTTTGGGTGACTTTTATCCCATTTATGAGTTTGGAATGGTTTCCATAACCGAACAATTCAGCCCGCTCATCAACTTTGATATGACGCTCCAAAATAGTCTGCTTGCAAAACTTGAAATGAAAAAATCACGGAACTTGACGTTGAGTTTTGCAAACAATCAACTCACAGAAGTGACGAGTGATGAGTTCATTGTAGGATCAGGATTCAGATTCAAGGATGTTCCTCTGACCCTTGCCAATTTAGGTGGTGCTGGTGCCCGGACATTCCGAAGCGATCTGAATATCAAGGCCGATGTTTCCATCCGGAATAATAAAACTGTCCTGCGGGGGATTGATACAGATCTAAATCAGATTTCAGCAGGCCAAAAAATTGTATCACTCAACACTTCAATAGATTACATGTTCTCCAGGACAGTCACATTCAGATTATTTTTCGACAAAATCATCAATAACCCCTACCTTCCCTCCCAATACCGAAATTCAACAACCAAAGGCGGATTCAGCCTGCGGTTCTCTCTGGCACAGTGACCGGGTGATAAATTTCGCGCCGGGTTGGCGTTCAGGAAGCTGAATTTATCACGGTTTCAGCCTTTATATTTTATTGTTAATAGCACTCAGGTGCAAGGTGCACCACATAATCATCATGTCGTCACCTTTTCATGCAGTGACTTAAAACCTTTGCCCAGAATCTCAGAGGCATCAATCACTGTGACGAATGCCTCCGGATCGACACCATGTATATAATCCTGGAGGATAGCCACCTCCCGCCGGCTAACATTGACAAAGATGATCTTTTTTTCATCCTGTTTATACATTCCCCTGCCTTCTATCAAGGTTCCACCCCGGTTCAGGTCAATCATAATTTTATCGGATATTTCCCGGTACTTCTCGCTGATGATAAAAAGGGATTTGTCGTAAGAAACACCCTGGAGTACACCATCTATAACCTTACCGGTGATATAGATCACAATCCACGAATAGAGCGGAATGGTCCAGTCACCGAACGCAACAAGGCCAACCAGTACGATCACTGAGTCAACCACCATGAGAGTCTGGCCGATTGGCAGACGTGTGAATTTTGAAATGATCATGGCTATGATTGTTGAACCGCCCGATGTAGCCCGCGATTTAAAGATGAGTCCGAGTCCGAAGCCGATCAGCACACCCCCAAATATACTTGACAACAGCATGTCATCAGTAACCAGGGGTTGATCGCCCCAAACCAGTGTAAAGCCCGTCGATAAAAAGAGAGGCAAGGACAAACCCGACGACTGTTTTAACTCCAAACCTGGGACCCAGAATCCGGATACCTATGATTGTAAGCGGGATGTTAAATGCCAATCCTGTTAACCCAACCGGTATTCCGATGAGATGGTGTAACACGATCCCGATGCCATATACTCCACCCGGCACAATCTTGTTGGGTGCTATAAAAAACACATAACCGGCAGCCATAATCATAGCACCCAATGTGATCAGTGAATAACAAACAAACCACTTGCGTGTGAAGATTTTTTCTTTTGTTACGAAAGTCATGTCATTTAATATTTAGTGAACCAATACCCACAAAATTTCCGGGTGCAAAGGTAACAGAGTTCAGAATTTTCAAACTGAAGAGCCTGTAATTTGTCTCAGCCGGCCTCTTGAACTGTTGGGGTGACAGGATTAACTGTCTGCCGAAGCGGCAGCGCAGGCAGGGAATCTGCAACCTGATGGGTCACATCCCTGATGTAACCATGAGTAAATCATAGTTGG